>CAJXKR010000024.1 GCA_913055815.1 uncultured Desulfohalobiaceae bacterium
TCAATGTTATGCCCAGGGCACTGGGTCCGGGCAAGGAAAGAGGTGCATCCGTTCTCGCCGGAGCCAAGGCACCCATTTTGGACGGTGCACAGATGAGTTCCATGTTGGTACCCTTTATACCCACTGAGGAACCGTACGATGAGATCAAAGAGCTCATTGAAAGCGTTTGGGACTGGTGGATGGAAGAAGGCAGAAACAGAGAGCGCCTGGGTGAACTCATGAAGCGTCAGGGATTCCAGAAAATGCTCGAAATGACCGGACTAAGATCCGTACCTCAGCATGTTCAGGAACCGCGGCACAGTCCGTACATCTTCTGGAAGGAAGAAGAAGTTCCCGGTGGCTTCGAGCGCGATTTGCAAGACTTTAGAAAACGTCATCAAAGATAAAGGGAGGATATAAATATGGCTTTTGTTTCATCCGGATATGATCCAGAAAATCCAATGCAGGATCGTATTACCGATATTGGTAATCGATATTACGGGGATTTCCTGCCTCCGGTTATAAAAGAAAATTTTGGACAATGGCAATGGCACGAGATTTTGGAACCCGGAATATTGATGCACAAGGCTGAAAGCGGTGCAGAGGTTTATACAATTCGTGTTGGCGGTTGCAGATTGATGAGTGCCGAACTCCTCCGGGAAATCCTGGATATCGCAGACAAGCACTGTGACGGATACTTGCGCTTCACTACCAGGAATAACGTTGAGTTCATGGTGGACAGCAAAGACAAGGTGGAGCCCTTGAAGCAGGATCTTATGAGCCGCAAAATGGAAGGTGGTTCCTACAAGTTCCCGATCGGTGGTACCGGGGCCGGAATGACCAATATTATTCATACTCAGGGCTGGATTCACTGTCATACACCTGCAACAGATGCTTCCGGACCGGTAAAATGTGTATTGGACGAATTGTTCGAGGAATTCCAGAATATGCAATTGCCAGCACAACTCAGGATCTCCCTGGCTTGCTGTTTGAACATGTGCGGAGCAGTACATTGTTCAGATATTGCAATGCTGGGATATCACAGAAAACCTCCGATAATTGACGACGAATGGATCGATAGCTTGTGCGAACTGCCTCTGGCAGTAGCTGCTTGTCCCACTGCAGCGATTAAGCCCAAGAAAAAGGAAATCGTTAGTGAAAGGACAGGGGAGACCAAGGAAGTCAAGAGTGTTGAGGTAAATAATGACCGCTGCATGTACTGCGGCAATTGCTACACCATGTGCCCCTCACTTCCTTTGGCTGACGCAGAAGGTGACGGTTTGGTTATCATGGCAGGTGGTAAGGTTTCCAACAGAATCAGTGAACCCAAGTTCTCCAAGGTTGTAGTTGCCTTCGTACCCAACGAGCCGCCCAGATGGCCCACCTTAACAAATGTTATTAGACAGATAGTTGATGCCTACAAGAAAAACGCAGATAAGTACGAAAGACTTGGTGAGTGGGCTGAAAGAATCGGTTGGGAGCAGTTCTTCGAGAAATGTGGATTGGATTTCACCCATCATCTGATTGATGATTTCCGCGATCCTGCCTACTACACTTGGAGACAGACAACCAACTTCAAGTTTACTGACAGCTTCCCCACCGAATATAGCCAAATGAAAGTGGAGTAAAATAAAAAAGGGGGAACGAAAACGCCGTTCCCCCACTTTTAATGGAGGAGAAAATGGCTGACGAAGAAAAGAAACAACAAATCGAAGAAGAACTGAAAAACAAATCCAAGAGTAAAACCAAGTTTTATTTTAGTGATCTAGCCAAAATCACTGGAGACAAGCCTAGAGTTGCCAAAAAGTATATCAATGAAATGGTAAGTGAACAAAGATTGTGTCTATGGTCCAGTGGCAGTACCTCCATGTATTATTTGCCCGGTATGGGAAAATCAGACGAGGAAGAAGACGAAGAATAGCTAGAAGGATCTTGTGATTAAATACCCTAGACTAACCTTTAGTGGACTTAAGGGAGGATCTGGCAAGACAATAGTCAGTTTGGGACTTTCTAGATATTGGAATAAAAGAGGTTTTTCAGTCAAGCCTTTCAAAAAGGGTCCAGATTATATAGATGCTATGTGGCTAAGCCGAGCTGCAGGCCAGATAGCAACGAATCTGGATCCTTTTTTTATGTCCGATTCCATTATTCGAGGTCTTTTTGCCCAAAAATCCCAGCAAAGCAACCTTGCTGTTATTGAAGGAAATCGCGGATTGTTCGACGGTCTGGACAGTGATGGATCCTGTTCTACTTCCGGTTTGGTAAAAACCCTGCAAAGTCCGGTAATACTGGTAGTTGATTGTACCAAGGTTACCAGGACAGTAGCTGCTTTTATACTGGGATGTCAGGAACTTGAATCCGATATGAACATAGACGGGGTTATATTAAATAATGTAGCAAATGAAAGACACGCAAATATAATTCAGGAAAGCGTGGTAAAGTATACCCACATACCCGTACTTGGCAAAATTCCCAAAATCAAATCTGTGCTTATACCTGAACGTCATATGGGCCTGATCTCGGATCAGGAATATGCCGCAGAAGAAGCTCTGGAAAATATTTCCGAAATTGTATCCTCCCATGTGGATACACAGAAATTGATAGATATAGCAGATAATGCCTCATCTTTAGCAGATATCCCCAAATCTATTTGGTCCTTTCCACCCGCTGACGATAGGGGAGTAAATATTGGTGTGGTAAAAGACGCTTCTTTGTGGTTTTATTATCCCGAAAATCTGGAAGCATTGGAAAGGGCGGGAGCAAGGATTTGTGAAGTCAGTTTGCTGAATCCGGATCCCTGGCCCCAGCTGAATGGTTTGTACCTGGGAGGGGGATTCCCGGAGACTCAAGCAGATGAATTGTCCCAAAACCAGGTTATAAAGAATCACGTCTATAACCTGTCCTGCATGGGTCTGCCTATTTATGCTGAATGCGGCGGTTTCATGTATTTGTGTTCATCGCTTAGATGTGGAAACACCATATATCCCATGGCAGGTGTATTTCCCTTGCAGATGGAACTGACCAAGAAACCGCAGGGTCATGGATATACCCGTGCCAGGGTTGTACAAGATAATCCCTTTCATCCTCTTGGATCGGAATTTGTTGGCCACGAGTTCCATTATTCCAGGTGCAATATTGAAAATCATCCTGATTTCGTATATTGTCTGCAACTTTCAAAGGGAAATGGTGTTGGTGACGGCAAGGACGGATTGATCTTTAAGAATACTTTTGCTTGCTACACCCATTTACATGCTCTTAGCGTACAAGGTTGGGCAGAGCGTTTTGTACAGGCATGTGAAGAGAGCTAAAAGCTAAAAGCAAGATGAAAGAGCTAAACAGTGCAGAGAGAATTGGAGAATTAGATAAATGGGTAAGAGTTAAAAGCCAATACAATTATCCCCTGAAAGGGGATTTCAATAGTAGCCCAGTGTTTCTACCCTGGGGATTAAAGAAAAAAGCTCGAAGCTCAAATTGCTTTTAGCTTTCAACTTTTAGCTATAAAATCAAATAAGGAGTGACTATGGGGTTAAATATAATTGTCCTGGTTAAACAAGTACCTGATACCCAAAACATTACTCAGGAGGCAATGAAGCCCGATGGTACGGTTAACAGGGATGCGCTTCCGGCTATATTCAATCCCGAGGACTTGCATGCCCTGGAAGAGGCAATCAAGATCAAGGAAACCCTGGGAGGTATGGTTACGGTCATTACCATGGGACCGCCCAAGGCAGTGGAAGTGTTAAAGGAGAGCATGTACAGGGGATCGGATGATGTTATACTGCTTTCTGACAAAAAATTCGCAGGCGCTGATACTTTGGCTACTTCCTATGCCTTGAAATGCGCTGTACAAACAGTGGGTGAATTTGATCTGGTCTTGTGCGGGGGACAGGCAATCGACGGAGATACCGGACAAGTAGGCCCTCAACTATCGGAAAAATTGAATATCAATCAATTGACCAGTATCTGCGATATCAGGGAAGTAACCGAGAGTGAGATAATCGGCTTTCGTGCCACGGAACAGGGATATGAAAAAGTCAAGAGCGGATTTCCAGCTCTGTTGACTGTTAGTAGCGAGGCAAATGAGCCCAGGTCCCCTAGTGCCAAGAAGGTCATGGCATATAAAAATATTCAGTGTTCGGAACAGCAGGCTTATGATGAAAGTTACCTGGACAATAAATGTGCCCGGGATGCTATGATTGTAAAGCAGTGGAATATCGATTCCATCGGGGCTGATCCTGAAAAGTGCGGACTTAGCGGCTCCTGGACCCAGGTAAAGAAGATTGAGAACGTGGTTTTGGCTGCCAGCGAAGCCAAACAGATAGAAAACAGCGATGAAGGTATTTCTTCTTTGATCAAGGAACTTACCCAAGAGCATATAATCGGATAGGGGGGTAATGATGCAGTCTTCTCACAATGTAATGGTATTTATAGAACATCACGACAATCGGGTAGCGGAAATAAGCAAGGAACTCCTCTCCAGGGCCTCGGATCTTGCCCGGGATTTGGGGGGAGAGGTAGAAGCTGTTGTTCTGACCGGCGAAGAAATGGAAGAGATTCAGGATCTGGGCCGTTATGGATGCAGCCGGGTTTATTGTGTGCAGGACAAGAGGCTGGCGAATTATACCTCGGTGCCATATTCAAAGGCACTTGGAAAGGTGGTCCGGAATTATACCCCCCATGTATTGCTGTTCGGTGCTACCACCATGGGAAGAGATTTGGCTCCCAGGATAGCATCTGAGCTTAATTGTGGATTAACTGCTGATTGTACCGAGTTGGAAATAGGCAACCACAAGATCAAGGGCAAAATATACGAAAATATACTTCTCCAGAGAAGACCCGCTTTCGGGGGAAATATAATAGCAACTATTGTTTCCCCCGAAAGCAAGCCCAGTATGGCCACTGTCAGGGAAGGGGTGATGAAGAAGCAGGAACTGGACGAGAAATTGCAAGTGGAAGTGGTTAATCTGGAAAGCGATTTAACTGATCAAGACGTACTTTCAGAGGTCCTGGAGATTCAGAAGGTGGAAAAGAAGGTGGATTTAAAGTCTGCCAAGATCATTGTGGCTGCCGGAATGGGAGCGGTAGACGAGAAGTCCCTGAATATGGTCAGGGAACTGGCGCATGTCTTGGGGGGTGAAGTTGGAGCTTCCCGTCCCGTGGTGGATGGCGGATATTTGGACAAGGACCATCAGGTGGGGCAGACAGGAACCACAGTCAGGCCGGTTCTGTATATTGCCTGCGGAATTTCCGGTCAGGTTCAACACAGGGCCGGGATGGGAGAAGCCCACAGGATAATAGCAATAAACAGCGATCCCAATGCACCCATATTCGATTGTGCCCATTATGGTATTGTGGGTGATGTGAACCAGGTTTTGCCCAAAATGATCCAGGCTTACAAGGAGAACTAAATCCTTTAAAGATTCTAAGGTAATCCTCTGAAATTACGAGTCTTATATTACCCTTGAGTGTACTTGTTCCCTTGTAACATAATATATTGTTTTGATTTGAAAATTTTGGGCAATTTTCTTGTCCTTACCGGACAAGATTTCTGTCCGAAGGCACAAGAACATAGTACTTTGAGTAATCTCGATTGCGAAACAGCGAGAAGTTCGAACTCTTTAGTAAGGAGGAAAAATTGACAAACTTTTATTCTGACAACACTGATATACTTTTCCATATGCAAAAAATGGAACTATCCAGGATAATATCCTTGAAAGAAGATGATTTTTCGGAAAAGGATGAATATGCTCACGCTCCAGAGGACTGGGAGGATGCCAGGGACAATTATCAACGGGTACTGGAAATAGTGGGCGATATAGCTGGAAATTTCGTGGCTCCCAGGGCCGAGGAAGTGGATAGGCAGGGAGCCAAACTGGAAGACGGAGACGTGTACTATGCTCAAGGAACCAAGGAGGCACTGGATAGGTTGACAAAATCCGATTTGATGGGGTTTACCCTGCCCAGGTACTATGGCGGCATCAATATGCCCAAGACAGTTTATTCCATAGCAATAGAATTGATCTCCAGGGCGGATGCTTCCTTGATGAATCTCTTCGGACTGCAGGAGATCGCAGATACTATCCAGAAATTCGGATCAGAGCAGCAAAAGGCGGATTACTTGCCCAGGTTTTCCTCAGGGGAAGTAACCGGGGCAATGGCCTTGACAGAGCCGGATGCGGGATCGGATTTACAGTCAGTCATGCTGAGAGCGGATCAGGGAGATGACGGGCACTGGTACTTGAATGGTGTAAAGAGGTTTATCACCAATGGATGCGGTGATGTCCTTCTGGTGCTGGCTAGATCAGAGGCAGGCTCCACAGGTGGAAGGGGATTGTCCCTTTTCCTCTACGAGCGGGACGAAAATATGCAGATAAGGCGGATAGAGGATAAGTTGGGGATACACGGTTCTCCCACTTGTGAGCTGCAGTTCAACAATGCCCCTGCCACTCTCGTGGGCAGGAGGAAGATGGGTCTGATACGCTATACCCTCTCGCTTATGAACGGTGCGAGGTTGGGAGTGGCAGCCCAGGCTATTGGAATAGCAGAAGCAGCGTTCAGGGAGGCTGATAATTACTCCAGGCAGAGACAGCAATTCAAGACCAGTATAAGGAGTTTTTCCGCGGTCTTTGAGATGCTGACATCAATGCGCGTGGAGATTGAGGCCTCCAGGACCCTCCTGTACGAGACTTCCCGGGTAGTTGATATAGCAGAGGGCCTGGAGGAAAAGATGGAGAATTATCCTGATAAAAAGGAGGAATTGAAGGAAGATGCCAAGCGGTATTCCAAGTATGCCTCCTTGCTTACTCCCGCACTGAAGATTCACGCTACTGAAATGGCCAACCAGGTGTGTTACGATGCTTTGCAAGTCCACGGAGGCCCCGGCTTTACCAGGGATTTCAGTATAGAGCGCCTCTATCGGGACGCTCGGATAACAAATATCTACGAAGGTACCACCCAGTTGCAGGTAGCTGCTGCAATCGGCGGAGTGATTACCGGTGTTCTGTTTGATCGCTTGAACGAATATGAAGAGGCCTACGATTTCCAACCTGTCCAGGATATTTTTTCCCGGGCCCAAGAGTTCCGAAACAGCCTGGAGTCTGCTGTTGCGCATGTAAAGGAGAAGAACGATCCTGCTTATCAGGAATTCCACGCCGGGAGGATAGTTGATATAGCCCTGGATACCACAATCTCCTATCTGATGTGTATCGATGCACTGCATTCTGACAGAAAGAAAAAGATCGCCGAGATGTTTGTCTCCAAGGCCAAGTACCGGGTAGAGGAGAAATTGAATTATATACTCTCGGACGATTATTTGATGATAAATGAGCACGACTCTGTGCTGGAGGATTTTTAGAAAATTAGTGATTGGACGAAAATTCACCCATCTACTTCTTCGCTGCAACATTTTGAAATCCTCATGTATTAATATACACTGCGGTTTCAAAATTTTTCGCTCCTTGTATCTGGGCAAATTTACGTCCAATCACGGTTTTCGGTCAGGCACTAGTTAAGATGGAAGATGTGGTTACGTGATTCTCGCTACTTCGTAGTCGAGATTGCCCTAGCTACTCCGTAGTCGAGATTTCCAAGTGCTGACGTGGTTAGGTAAGAACAAGAGTTGAAAACCTTTTTTAAAACAATCAAGAGATTGCCCATGCTTTGTTGTGCCCGCGTGAGCTGGGAATTATGGGAAGCCCCATGCAGGGAGTATATGTTCTGGTAATCGAGTTGAGCTGGGATTTGGATATAAGGATCGGATCCTTGGGAACAAGGAGTTTTAGTGCAGGTAAGTATGTTTATATCGGATCAGCCCAGAAGGGATTGGACAAGAGGATAAAGCGGCATCTGGAAGACAGCAAGAAGAGATTCTGGCACATAGATTACTTTTTGACCAATGCTGCTACGGCAGTTGAAAAAGTCTTTTACAAACAGGCCCCCAAGGATTTGGAGTGTGAAACTGCAGCATACCTGATGCAGCACGGCATCCCGGTTTGGGGTTTCGGGAGCTCGGATTGCAGGTGCAAATCCCATTTATTGAGAATTTCGGATAGGAAAATTGCAGGACTTCTTTCTGATTGGTCCGTTTACTATTAATATTATTTTTTCCTGATTTGTTTTAATTCATTAATTTCTTGGTTTGTCAAGTAACGGAATTTTCCAGGGGGAAGTGAGTCCAGTTCAATCGGACCTTGCCTGGTTCGCTGTAATTTAAGGACTGTTAGGTCCAGATCCCGGCACATGCGCCGGATCTGCCTGTTTTTCCCCTGGTGAAGGAAAAGTTCCAATAAAAAGGTCTTGCCTTTTTCCCTGCTCACCTTTTCTATTCCCACTGGTGCAAGTTTTTCCCCGTCCTGCAGTGTCATCCCGTTTTCTATCTCCCTGATTTTGTCCTTATCTACTTCTCCCCGAATCCGGACCAGGTACTTCTTAGGGATTTCATAGCCGGGATGTGTTATCTTGTTGATAAAATCCCCGTCATTGCTTAACATAAGTAATCCCTCGCTCATGTAATCCAGTCTGCCAGCCGGGACCAATTTTTGTTTGGCCAGTGAATCCGGTAAAATATCCAAAATAGTTTCTCTTCCCTCTGGATCATGGGTGCTGGATATTACTTGTATGGGTTTGTTCAGGAGGATATAGGTATAATCCCTCTGGGTGGGGGAAAAAATATCTACTTGTTTGCCTTGGATTTCCACTCGGTCATTCTTAGGATCCACTTTTATTCCCGGTTCTGTGATCAATTCTCCGTTTATCTCGACCTTTCCCTGCTTGATAAGTTCGTCCGCCTTGCGCCTGGAACAAAACCCGGCAACAGAAAGGGCCTTGTTCAAGCGCAACTCTTGGGATGTCTCATTAATTGATTCCTGCATCTAAACCTTAACCTTATTTATACTTTTATGACTTTGGAAGCCAGTTCCAGGCTGGAGACTACATCCAGCATGTTGGTGGTTTCCCCGATCTCTTTTTGATCCATGAGTTGAAAATGACTCAGGCAAGTCCCGCAGACAAGTATGGAAACACCGGAATCTTCCAATTTTTGCAGTGCTTCCAGGGCCGGGCTGTGGGATATCCCCAGCTTTACAGCAGCGTTTATAAGGATGATTCTCCATAAGGAATCTCCCATTTCCGGGAGTGTGGCCAGAAAGTTCTGCATGAGCTTGGAACCCAGATGTTCGTCCCCGTGTCCGATAGTATCAGAGGTGATAAATACCAGTTGCTTGTCTTCCGCTTCCTCTCTCACCCTGGCCTGATCATCAGGGATCTCTTCAGCCTGCATTGTGCTTTGTTCAGAGGTGTTTTTATCAGCACTTGATCTGGCAATAATTTGGTAACCTTCGCTTTGAAGAGAGGAAAGTTCCACTGAATAGTTTTGTGTCTGCAGGAAACGGCTGACATTTTCCTTGGCGGCGTCATTGTCTACAGTAACTAAAATTTGCTTGGGACTTGCCTCTCTTATCGTGTCCTTGCATTTCAATACTGGTTGGGGGCAGGGCATACCCTTGCAATCCAAGGCGATCTCGTTCATTTTTTTCTCCTTGTGAAGAGTGTCTGATACCGGATATCTATTATCAGTGAATGTAATATGATAAAGTTTTAGGGTTTTAAGTTTTAAGGTGTTCTCGCTACTTCGTAGACGAGATTGTCAGGTTTTAAGGCGTAAGAATAAGACTTTTCATCATTTATCTAAATATCCTTTTACTTAAAACTCTAAAACCTAACACCCTAACACTTTAAAACTTGTCTTAAAAAATATTCTGACCCGGAAGGAGCCAGAGGTCAAATAAATAAAATTAATAGATTTTATGGTTTTGGATTGGAAAATATAATAATTGCAAATATCGAAACAGATCCAAGTTATCTCAGGAGCTTAATATAAGACTTTCTCAGTAGTGATATTGAAAAATCAAAAAGAATAAAGCCTAGACATGTTGAGCTAGGCTATTAATCTTCATGGTGGGAAAGTTTCCTTGTTTAAGTTTTGCAATAGCAGTATACAGGATTGATGCTGTCTCAATTCAGGAGGGAGTAAATTGCAGGCTCTACCTGTTTAAAAAGTGAATTCTACATTACGATGTATGTAATAGGGTTGATACTCCTTCATCCATTCCGGGATAGTAGAGTAGTCGAAATCCATTTTAACTTCCAGCCGGGTACCAGGTTGGAAGTTGAAGCGATTATTCAGTTCCTCTCGCAGATTGGTGTCCAGTTCGGCGAGATCTTTGCCCGAAGCTTCTATTCCTTCGTCCCAAACTATCCAATGGGTTCCATTATGTATAAATGTTAGATTCATTTTCTGCATCTGGATTTAACCTCCGGTGTTGAATGTTATATAGCTGTTGCAGTTAATGCTGTGCTTAAATATTGCCCATGCCGGGATAAACTTAGCGGTAATTTAACCCAGGGCAGCTAAAAAAACAAGTGGCACTTATTGGATTAAAGTTAAAGTGTCCACAAACCAT
Source organism: uncultured Desulfohalobiaceae bacterium (assembly GCA_913055815.1). Taxonomy (GTDB): domain Bacteria; phylum Desulfobacterota; class Desulfovibrionia; order Desulfovibrionales; family Desulfothermaceae; genus CAJXKR01. The sequence continues at coordinate 10,440 of CAJXKR010000024.1, forward strand.
TAATCTTGAACAGTGAACTTGGGAACGAAGACATTATAAAGCGGGGAGGAAGGTCCTCCCCGCTTTATAATACTTTTTAGCCTCCTACTACAGGCGGTGTCATGCCGTGATGGAATATCAAGGCAAGTGCCCATCCGATAGGTATGATTATGATTAGCAGGGCTAATCCGTAGATAATAGCCATTTTGCCCATGCCTTCCTCGGAGAGTCTCCTGAAGTCGGTCTCCAGTCCTATAGAAGTGAATGTAAGCATGAAGAAGAGCTTCCGCATGGGGCTTTCAACCGGATGTACTCCCCAGTCCATGGCTTCCGGAGATATTACGGTCAGGCCAAGGGCCATGACTCCGAACCAGGCCAGGAAGTATCCGACCACGAATTTCGGAAACCTCCACCAGATCTGCATTTTTTCCACTTTCTCGTCCGGCCGCTTCTCCACGTAGAAGAGCCAGAGCATGGCCAGCACAAGGGCCCAGACTCCTATGAACATGTCGATCCAGATCTTGGTCATTACTGCTGCGGAGGTTATCCAACCTTCTTCCCACTCAACCCCGAGTTCTTCTGCTGCCCTGGTACGCATGAGTACGTCTGTAATTTCTCCGGATGCTGCGTCCGCACCGTCGGTCTTAACTGTCAGTCCCAGGCTGGAACCTGCGGCCATGGGTTCTTGGAACCAGGGGGAATAGGTAAGTACCGGAGGCAGGACAATAAGTTCCACCAGGGCAAATACAACGATAATTCCGGAGACCATGACCGGAACAATGGGACGGGCCCGAATAGCACCTCCGGTAGCAATGGAAGCGGACACACCGCAGATGGAGATACCGGATGCCAATACAGCCGCCCATTCACGTGTGGTGTTGAAAGCTTTTCTGGCCAGGGTATAGACTAGGGGCCAGAACAGGAGATAGGCAGCGATTGTTGCACAACAGCCGGCAATCAAAAGTTCCAGGGCAAAGGCAGTAGCATCCACGGCTTTCATGCCCAGCTTAACACCCAAGCAGACAATGGCGATCTTGATGAACCATTCCGGCTTGGCGGCTGTGCGCATGAATTCCCTGAATTTCTTGGGAAAAAGGTTTCCGATGATCAATCCAAACAATAGTGCTATAATGTAGTGGGCTCCACCAATGGAGAGACTCCAATCAATACCCAAATCGGCACGCTCAATAGAGGTTGCCTGGATATAGGCATTGCGGGAAAGAATGAACAAAATTGCAGTCAACCAGAAAATAATAGTCCAGGACAGGAAGTATTTCTTCATGTCCATATTCATCGCACGTGCCCCGATACAGGTGGCAATAGTGAAGATGATGTAGGATACGATCAAGGAAGCTATACCGGAAAGCATTTCCGGGTGATCTGCGATAAGGGAGTTTGAGATGTTTGACCACTTGGGAAACCATACGATCCAGCCGGTCAAATCGACCCGGGTAGCCGCTGCTATTACCCCGAGTGCAACGAAAAAAATACCAATCCAAAACGACCACCAGTCCTCGGTGGTCAACATGCCAGAATACCACCTCTTTTCATTTGCCATTTCTATCCTCCTTGTTTTGCAGCTTTCCGGTTCAACTTAGTGCAGGATGAAGATGTTGATTAATGAACCTAATACAATCAACGCGCCAACTCCGATAATCAAGGACCACTTGACCAGTTTGGTTTCCCACTCTTCCCAGGGTTCGGGTTCTTGTGGTGCTTCTTCGCTGAAATCCTTTTGTTCTTGACTCATACCTACCTCCTTATTAGTATTATTTTTCTTGACACTACTTTCCCAACAAATTTTCTAGCAACTTATATGCCAAACCATGAGATTGATAATTAACACGTTCAATCCAGGTATATGCGGGTCAGTTTAAGTTTGTACTGCTAACAAAAGTTAGCAGGGTGTATACTATAGGTTGCAATAGTTTTTTGCTTACCTTGCTATTTAATTAAGGAACGACATTTATATGAAGCTTTTGTGGCCTTTTAGATTGCAGTTCCGCTTCCTGGTTATTATTTGCCTTGTGGCTTTTGCCATGGGCCTTTTTTTTGTGGGGGTGCTTTTTTTCCATCTGCAAAATATCATGACCCAGGAGGCACAGCAGCGTACCAGGCTCATAATGGAACAGGCCCGCTCTGTTCAGGGATATGTCCAGGAAGTGCTGCGTCCCAGGATGTTTGCTTCCACTGAAAAAGACGAGTTTATTATCGAGGCCATGTCCTCTTCCTATATCTCGCGCAAAATAATGAGTAATGTAGCTGACGACAAGGATATCCTTTACCGCAGGGTTGCATCGAATGCTCGCAATCCCGAGTTTGAACCGACTGAAATGGAAGAGAGCATGATTCGCTATTTCCGGGAAAATCCTGAAAAGGATATAAAGGAAAAAAAAGTCCAAAAACAAACTGGAGATTATTACTACTCTTTTCGTCCCATCGTTTTCACAGAGCGATGTATGCGCTGCCACGGGGAACCGAAAGATGCACCTGAGGAAATTATCAATAAGTACGGCTCTCAGGGTGGTTTTTATAAAGAACCCGGAGAGGTGGCTGGTGTGATCAGTGTGGGTTTTCCCATGCAGCGCGCAATGTCCATGGTCAAGGGCACTACTATTAGTTATCTCTTTTTGTACCTTGCAGGTATAGCCATGTTCTTCGGGCTCGTGCAATTTTACTTTCAAAAGCTTGTAAGCAAGAAGCTGAAGAGATTGTTTTCCGTTATGCGCCAGAAAAATCCGGGTTCTACCACTCCGGATACCGGGGAAGTCCCCTCTACCCGGGGCGAGTATTCGGACGAGTTGGAGGAAGTGATTACCGGATTGGAGAACATGGCGAGTGCCCTCGGACAGGCTAGGTCCGAACTGGAAAATTATGCCCAGAATCTGGAGCACATGGTTAGGAACAGGACAACTGAACTGGAACAAGAAGCCCAGGATAGACAGAGCGATGTCACCCTTTTCCTGAATATTTTGCAAACCCTGCATTCCAGCCGGGACAGCGAAGGCTTGATTCGAGATGTGGTACGCTTGGTTGGTCAGAGGTTCCGGGCCGAGGCGATCAGTTATTGTTGTACCAATTTTTCGGAGCGCGTTTTTACTTGGCCGGAGAATCAAGATCCGCCGGAATTACCCAGGGAACAATTTGATTCCCTGCATAGAGGCGAAGTTGTTTATGCAGAAGAGGATGTGTTCATCCCTGTTCATTCCAAGGAGCAGGTTTGGGGTGTGTTGCATATGCGGATGGCGGAGAATACTTCTGCTCTTAGGCCTTCCGAGCAGGTGCTGTTAGCCCTGGGGCAGCAATTGGGGGTTGCCCTGGAAAATATGAGGGCATTTTTTGATCTGATGCACAATAAACGGCTTCTGGAGTCCATATTTGAAGGTATATCCGATCCACTCCTGCTTTTGGACGAGCGGGCAAATATTTTGTTGGCAAATCAAGGTGCCAAGGAGATATTTCCATCAGAAAGCATGGCTATTAGTGAGTTGAAGGAAATATTGGGCAGCGACGGCGAAGAAAGGGATTCCCAGGGCATGCTGGCATTGGCTCTGCAGGAAAATGCACCTGTGGGGCAGGAGGCTATTCTTACCGGGGACCGTTCTTTCCGTTTCAGTTTGTATCCCCTGCTGTCCACTGACAACAACTCGCCTCATCTGGTGGTTTGTTATATCAGGGAGAATACCTCGGAAAAAAGAATGCTTGCCAAGCTGCAAAGGACCGAGAGGCTGAGTGCAGTGGGGCAATTGGCAGCAGGCCTGGCCCATGAAATAAACAATCCCCTGGGTACTATTCTTTGCTATGTTCGGCTTTTGCGCAACAACCTGACGGATTCGGAAATGCTGGGCGATTTGGATGTGATCGACAGGCAGGCCAACAGGGCACATGAAATAGTTAGGGAGATGCTGGATTTTGCCAGGCCCAAGACCCGCCAGGGAGAGAGTTGTCTATTGAACGAGGTGGTGGAGAACTATGTGGATCTGTTCTTTGTACAGGCGGACAAGAAAAAGGTGTCCCTGAGCAAGGAACTGGAGCCGGAACTTTTCAGGATCAGGGCCGACGAGTCCGCGGTGGAACAGATTCTCAGCAATCTGCTCTTGAATGCAATCGATGCAGCAGGTGAAGATGGGTGGGTTAAGGTGATTACTTACAGTAGTCCAGTGAATGGCCGGGTATATTTGGAAGTCAAGGACAGTGGTCCCGGAATTCCGGAAGAAAAGCAGCACCAGGTTTTCGATCCGTTTTACAGTACCAAGGACGTTGGTGGAACCGGACTTGGATTGACAGTAGTATATGGACTGGTTCAGGAACTTAATGCGGATATGGAAGTTACAAATGATCAAGGAGCCAAATTCAGTATCGGCTTTTTGATCGGGGAAGAGGTATGCAGGAAAGAATAAGTATTTTGATAGTGGATGATGAAGAGGATTTTGCCAGGGGTTTGTCCAGAATGCTTTCCGCTCAATATCCGGGATACAATTGTAGGTATGTTACCACTGTATCTGAAGCCATGGAGGAACTCCGTTACAAGGATGTGGCACTTGTCATCTCCGACCTGCGCATGCCGGAACAGGATGGTTGGGATTTGTTGCAGCAGGTCAAGGTAATACAGCCTGAGACCAATGTAGTGGTGATTACCGCCTATGGAAGCATAGAGAGCGCTGTACAGGCCCTGAAGTACGGTGCGTACGACTTCTTGACCAAGCCGGTGGAGGAAGAGCGGTTTTTCAGTGTTGTGGACAAGGTACTGGAGCGCTACCATCTTCTGGCGGAGAACAGGAGATTGCGTCGAAGGACTGATTGCCATGAAGCGGCTAACGAGTTGATAGGGCAGTCACCGGTGATGCAAAAGTTAAGGCATTCCCTGGAAAAAGTGGCTACAACCGATTATACAGTCTTGATTCGCGGGGAATCCGGAACAGGCAAGGAGCTGGCAGCCAGGATGATTCACAATTTGAGCGAGCGCAGCAAAAGAGAAATGGTCACCGTGAATTGCCCTGCAATTCCGGGAGAACTATTGGAAAGCGAGCTCTTCGGACACGTCAGGGGGGCTTTCACCGGTGCTGACAGGAATCATCAGGGATTGTTCGAGCGGGCGGACAAGGGGACCTTGCTCCTGGACGAGATCGGGGACATTAGCTCAACCCTTCAGACCAAGTTGTTGCGGATGCTCCAGGAGCAGGAGATCCGGCCGGTGGGTTCCAACCGGAGCGTCAAGGTGGATGTAAGAGTTGTTGCTACCACTAACCAGGAATTGGAATCCAAGATTTCCCAGGGGACTTTCCGGGAAGATTTGTTTTATCGGCTCAATGTCCTCCAGGTAGTGGTTCCTCCGTTGCGGGAGCGAAAGGAGGACATCCCCCTGCTCGTGGATGCTTTTCTGAGACAAGTGTGTCATGAGATGGGACTGCCGGAACTCCGTATAGATCCTTCGGTTCTATCCTACTTGAGTACTCGGGAGTGGTCCGGCAATGTACGGGAACTTTTGAATTTCGTCCGCAGGCTGGTGGTTTTTTGTCCGGGTGAAGAAATCGGGCTCAGTTTGGTGCATTTCCTGGACTCCTCGGAACAATTCCAGCCGGAAAAAGGGGCTATAGTTCCCTATAAAGAGGCCAAATCCAGGGTGGTAGACGAGTTTACCCGTACCTACGTCCAGGAGTTGCTTAGGCAGACCAAGGGGAACATTTCCGAAGCCGCACAATTGAGCGGTCTGGAGAGGGTCTCGCTGCAGAAGATCCTGCGGAGGCTAAATATTCAAGCAGAGGAATGGAAGTCATGATCTCACAAAAAGGAGTGATGCAAATGGGAAATAAGATCTGGAAGTACTGTGTGCTGATTGGTGTTGTGTTTTTCTTTGTTCAATTCGCTGGGTCGACTGTTTGGGCAGGGAAGCATTCCATCGAGTTTGATCGAAAGGGTTTTAGCTTGCAACTTCCGGAAAAATGGGTCAAGGTTCCCAGGGATGTTTTCCGGAAAAAAATGCAGGAGTTGAAACAAGCCTACGAGCAGGCGGAAGCAGACGAAGAGATACCTTACGACTACGCAATTCAGTTGGAATCCAAGGATTGGTTTGAATATCCCTATATGTTGATAACATTATGGGAGGACGAGCGGGTGGATCGGGACGAGATGCGCGAGATGAATCAGAAGGTGAAAAAGAATCTTTTGCGGGAAGGCAAGGGAGTAAATAGTACAAAACTGGTACACTCCAATTTTGATGCGGAAGATTTTCTCTATCGTATAGAGTCCCGTTTCAAGCTTGCAGATCGGCAAATGGTGCTTTTCAAAGCGGTTCAGTACATGAATAACGGGGTTTTGGAAATAGCCACCTATATGCCGGAAAATATGTATTCCCAATACGCGCCCGAGGTCAAGGATGCAATAGATTCACTGCATCTATCCCCTGGCAATGTGCATCACAAGAATCCGGTCAAGAGTCTGGATTTCAAGAAAGATGTATTGCCCTATCTGAATGTTATTATTGCCGCTTTTCTGGTGATAATATTGATAGGTATATTTGTGTGGAAGAGTAAGAGAGATCCAAACAAGTGATTTTGTGTTGAATACCCGAACGATTCCAACACCTAATATTAACATGAAAAAAGTTTTATGTTTTAGAGTTTTAAGGTTTTAAGGTGTAGAATAAGACTTTTCTCGCAACGAAAGTATTCGTTGACGAGATTGCCCATCATTCGTTGTGGCCGCCAGGGCATGGGAGTTAACATGGAAAATGTGCTTATGTGCTTACGTGATTATGTGGTTACACAAGAATAAGAGGCTAAAGTCCATAAGCTGCCCTAGTTGTTGAGCAATAAAAAGATTGCAAGACTAATTTTATGCTTCTTGCTTAAAAGCTAAATAATTCAACAACCTAACAGCTATTTCATGTTTAGTTTTGCCCTGGAGTTGGGCATGGGGGTTTATATGGTAGTTCAAGACAGCGGCAAAATAACCGATGAACTCTATCTATTGGGTCAATCCGGCATGCCCGTGTTTTTTGTGGATGGAGAGCATCCTGCGCTCATTGATGCCGGATTCAGTTGTCTGGGCAGGTTGTATGTAAAGCAGATCAAGCAAATCACAAGTAAAATTCCGGATTATTGCTTGTTGACCCATGTTCATTTTGATCATTGCGGTGCTGTTTCGGTGTTCAAGGATAACTTTCCCAGCATGTCGATCTGTTGCTCGGAAAAAGGCAATGAGATTTTGGACAAGCCCAATGCGATTAAACTGATAAAAGAATTGAATAAGGAAGCAAAAAAATACATGGGAAAGCAGGATGAAAATACCGGGGAAATGGATGATTTCAAGGAGTTTGATGTTGATTTCCTGCTAAGGGAGAATGATTCTCTGCAGATATCTTCTGATAAAAGTGTGCAAGTCATTGAGACACCCGGTCACACCAGGGACCATATTTGTTTTTATATCCCGGAGAAAAAAATCCTCTTCAGCGGGGAAGCACTTGGTATCTCCAACACTACCGGATACATACATACCGAAGCCTTGGTTGATTTTGATTTGTATATGGATTCCTTGGAAAAATTGAGTAAATTGGAGGTAGATGTATTGTGCCTGGGGCACAATCATTGTTATATCGGACAGGATGTAAGGGATTATTTTGAAAATTCCAGAAGATATTCCTTTCAGTTCAGAGATTGGGTGGATGCCTGTATGGAAGAGGAAGGCGGGGATATAGAAAGGGTGATGCAGAGAATCAAGGCATGGGAATACGATCCGGTGCCAGATCCCAAGCAGCCAGAAGGGGCTTATCTTTTGAATTTAAAGGCCAAAATAGAGGCCATTAGGAATCGTAAATATATACAATAGTCCCCTTGTATTGTGGGGGTAAATATGTATTTGAATTTCTGGGGGCTTGCACATGGACTGCTCTTTGTAAACAAATGATTGCGAGGGGGCTTTGGAGGAAGGTGGAATGCAGATCATTAGCAAATAGACCGTGCAGAAGTATTCTGTTCGAGCCCCCTCGTATGATTATTTCTTGTTTTCAATCCCTGCTAAGAGGGTAATATGATTATTGCTCCGGGGTTAAATATCTTACCCTGAGAAAATTTGTTACTCCAGATTGAGTAAATCATAAACTTCCCGCACCTCGGAGTCTCTATTTTGCTCATTTTGGGAAGGTTCCTCATCCTTTAACATTTTGTCTGAAGCTTTTATATGCTCTTGTTGTTTACCTTTGTATTTTATTATGATTTCCTCTATATCCTTGTACAAGGCTTCTGCCAATTCCTCGTCCGAAGCTTTTCTTTTCATTGCTTTCTTACAATGTCTTCCTGTTTGCATAATTCCACCTCCTCCTTTTGCCTTTAATAATTCTACAGTAGGATTTTCAGTTCCAACTTCACAAAATGAAGCATTTGAATATGGCACATTTTGTGGTTGAAATAATTTGGTTTTGAAGATTGTTCAGGAAATGTTAATTATACCCATCAAAAGTTGGAATTTGTTTTTATTTACCTCCTATTTGCTAACAGATTGTTATTTCAATATATTTAAAGCAAGTTTTATGCCTAAATATGTCAGTATGTCCTCACAACGGAATTGTCAGGGATTATTAGTTATAATGTACCTGTGTGAAATTAATGAAACTGTGACATGTAACAAGGTTTTTATGTGTCTTTTGTGGCATGTGTCACAGTAGCGTTTTGACTAAACTAAAGGGTGAAATCGAGTTGAGTTTGCCGGGTGGATCTTAGCAGATGGCAATTTTTGGGTTTGCTTTATCCTTATGGTTTAGGATTTCAATGCTCGCGGCTTAAAATTTGCCGATATCAAGAGTTGGAATTTGTCCTTTTTGAGGGCAAGATAGCACTGAAAACTGTTGATTAAATTTTGGGAAAGTATAAGATATAAATCTTAATTGCTTTGTGTACAATTTAATTTTTTGAAGTTGCTGCTTGTAATCTCGGGATATTATTATGTCGGATTTGGATAGGATCTTTAATTTTCAGGATAAC
>CAJXKR010000025.1 GCA_913055815.1 uncultured Desulfohalobiaceae bacterium
TTCGGATTTTAAATTTGTATGGATTAAAAAATCAAATATATACAGTAAATTGAACTCTAGAACAAAAAAGCCGTGTTTCTCGCTACTTCGTAGTCGGAATTGCCCATGCTTAACTGCCCAAGTAGCATTTTCCAATTCAAAACCAATTCTAAGTGGTCATGTTCAATAATGCCCCGGCCATCTGTTGATTGACACTGATCGTGGTAGCATTGGCCTTATAGGAACTCTCGTTCTCTATCATCTTCACCATTTCCCGGCTCAAATCAGTATCGCTTCGCTCTATCCTGCTGCCGCTAAAATTTTGCTGCAGATCCGCACTATTATTTTCCCGGCCATTCTCAGTCTTTCCCGTTTGCTCCTGAACATCCGGATTTTGTTTTTCTATGTTTTGGACCCGAACTCCTTGATTGTTCGGCATTTCTTCAAGATTAGCACGCTGTGAATCAAATCCGGAAGTATTCATATTCGCCACATTATGAGCTGTCACGCTTTGTCTTATTCCAAATGCATGCAGCGCGTTCTGGCTTGGTATATTATTCATGAAAGACTCCCACATATTTAAGTATTATAGAATATTATTGACACAGATTGCAGTTCGGGTCAAGCTATTTTTAACAGTGACAAAACATTATCAATCCAAAGGCTCCAGCATTACCGGATTTTCGGTTTTGGTACGCATCACTTCACTTCCGGGCACGCTATCCATGATTTTTAGCAAATCCCATTTATCTTCCATGTTATTTGGTGCCTTGCCTTTAACTATCAAAACCGAACTCACTGCCTGATGATCAAAGGACCGCCATTTTTCTTCATCTTTTAACAGGGTAAATTCGTGCCCTTCCAATGCAGGTATCACCTTTTTCGGATCTGTTGTTCCTGCTCTTGACACTGCGTCTGCCCATTGGTTGATAGCCACCCAAGCACAGGCAGCTGCAGCTCCCGGGGGCCTGTTGTAATCGGGATACCAATGGGAAAATGCCTCAATAAATTCCTTGGACCCAGAGAATTTTTCACTGAGGGCGTGGTACCAATTAGTAGTGGAATACGTATTCTGCAGAACTTTGTTATCTATTTGACTGGCCATGTTTATCTCCATCAAGGGAGCGACAATGTCCACAGATTCATTCAGTCCCATTTGCTCGATCTGTTCCATGGCTTTGATCAAGTCCCGACCAAACAAGTTCAATACCAGGACATCGGCACTGCTTTTCTGAACTTGTTTTAATTCTTGTGTGAAATCCTGATTACCTAGAGGAGTTAAAACTGTATTCACTGTTTTGCATCCTTGCAATCCAGTCCCCAAACGTATAGCGCGTTGCAAATTATGTCCCCAGAGATAATCCGCGGTAATTTGAAAGTAATTGGCATCATTGCCGAATTGTTCTGCCAGAAAAGGAATCAATGCTTCCTTGGTCATATAATCATTCAAATACCAACGGAACGTGTGTCTGTGTGCCTTTTGTTCAGTTGGTCCGGAACTGGTCTTGTCGTAGCCTGTTACAACTCTGGAATGTGTAGTTGCCGCCATAAACGGAACACCGTACTTTTGACATACGTCACTTTGGGCTATTGCCACTGCACTGCTGGAACCTCCGGTGATCATATCCGCATTGTACTCATTAATGAGTTCTTCAGTGTTTTCCCGCGCTACCTGAGGATCTGTTTCAGTATCTCTAATAACGTATTTTATATCCTTGATTAATAAGCCACCTCTGGCATTGATCCTTTTTATGGCCATAACATAGGCCTTTTTCTGATCCTTCCCCTGACTCTTGTAAGGACCGGACAAAGGGACATTGATACCTACAACCACATCGTTTTCCTTGTATTCTTGTGCCCGGGCTTTATCCAATACCGCACTGCCTAACAAAAGAATTGTTATACATATACATACTGAAAATTTAAACTTCATCTCTGTTTCAAGCCTCCCATTCTAAATAATTACAGCTAACTCCCGTTACCGGTTAAAAATTACATGGTTCTATTCAGAATCCAAAGGTTCCAACATCACCGGATTTTCAACTTTGCTTCGAACAACTTCTGTTCCGTCCACCTCTTTTAGGATTTTTAAAAGATCCCACTCATTTTCCATATTCTTCTTTGATTTACCTTCTACAATATATGCGGAATTTACCGCTTGATGATCCCACGAACGCCAAGTCTCCTTGCCCTTTAGCACTTGGTATTGATGTCCTTCCAATTCCTTGATTACCTTATCAGGGGCAAAACTCCCCGCCCTTTCCACAGCAGCGGCCCACTCCTTGACTACTGTCCAGGATCCTGCAGCAGAGAATCCGGGGGGCTTGTTGTATTTAGAGCGATATTTTCTGACAAACTTCCTGGAACCCGGATACTTGTCCTTTAATCCCCAATACCAGTTGGTGGTGGATATGATCCCCTCGAGCTTCTCGGGCCCTATTTCATGAGCCATATTTAATTCCATAAGAGGAACAACTATTTGCATCTCTTGATCCAAGCCCATCTGGTACAGCTTGTTTATTGCCTTGACCATGTCACTGCCGAACAAAATCAACATTAGTACGTCCGGATCAGCATTTTGTGCCTTTTTCAGCTCCCGGCTTAAGTCACCTTGGCCCAATCTGGCCTTTACCCTGCCCAATGTATTGCATCCCGCTGCTTCAATAGATTGCCTGATTGCGTGCTCAGTACTCCTTCCCCAAGCATTATCAGCAGTTATATAAAAATAATTCTGCAACTTTCCAAATTCCTCGAGCAAATACGGAGTTAATGCCTCTTGTGTCATCCAGGCATTGAAAAACCATCTAAAGGTATGCCGGTGGGCCTTTTGATCGCCATATTGGCCTTCCCTGCCTTCAAAACCAGTAACAGCAGTTGAATGGGCAATCGGGCACATGAAAAGCATGTTTTCCTGCTGGCATATATCACTCTGAGTCAAGGCGACTCCGCTACTGATACCACCTGTGATCAATTCCACATTATCCTTATTTATAAATTGCAGTGTATTTTTCTTGGCAACTTGGGGATTTGTCTCGGTATCCTTAATTTTGTAGGATACTTCTTTTCCCAGGACACCTCCTTGCTCGTTCAAGGTATTTATAGCCATCTCAAATGCGTTTACCTGATCATTTCCCTGGGCCTTGTAAGCACCGGACAAAGGGACATTTAGCCCGATAAGGGGATTATCCGGTATGTCCTGCCCCCATCCGACTTGGCCCCATGTGTATTGAAAAAGAAATAGAGCTACTGCTACGGTGATTAATATCTTTTTCTTAGCAATGCAAGGGCTATATTCATACATGCCAGACTCTCCTTGATTAAATTCCAATTTTTGTGCACTCTTTCTACTAGATATAACTATCAAACTCCCATACACATTCCTGGGTGAAAATACTACTGCTGCCTATCTGCCCTGGAAACTGTATGTTTCCCTACAGCAATTTCATTGTATACAAATACATTATTTAAGCCTTCGAAGCCTTTCTATGGAAAGTCTAACACTTTGCTGCATTCTGGAAATAGAGTCTGCCAACATTCCAATCTCGTCTCTGCCCTTGACTTTGATTTCAGCAGCAAGATCCCCAACGCTAATGCGTTCAGCCACATCAGCCAAGGAAAGAATTCTTCGGGTCAATCTGTGGCCAAACCAGGAAACCAGTAGGAAAATCATTACAATCCCTACACCCAACCCGATTAATATCTGCTTCCTTACCTGCTTATAATTTTGTTTAATGCGGGTTTGAATAACCCTAACCGGCTTGGTTAAAGGTTTCAGCTTGGATGTGGCAGCAAGAAAATAATTTGTTTGACCCACTCGACTAGAATAAATGTAGTTTTCTGTCTCCTCTCCATCAGGGGAACGTTCCTCGTAATATCCGCTTGCTTGATTATTATTCTCTATTTGAGTTAATATACTCTCCAACTTAGGTGCATCATCAGAAAAAGCCGATATATCCGCGTTAATCATCTCACGATCGAAATGTACCAGCACTTGCCAGGAATTATTTTCCTCGGATCTAGTATAGAGAAAAGAATATCCGGCCTCACCAATCTTTTGAACAGCTAACTTCCTCAATTGCAAATCCCTGATAAAATCTTCCTTTTGAAGATCCGGATGAGTATCCAGATAGATCTGGATTTGCTTTGCCACGCTCTCAGCCTTTTGGGCTATTTGAGAAACCGCTATTTCCTGTACGACTTCATTTGTCTCATCAATGGACATGGATTGAAAAGTATTCACTTGAGTAAGGATATAAACACCTCCAACCATGCTCAATGCAATTGGAATCAACACAAACAGGATAAACATCTTACTCCGTATACCCAAGCCTTTACGCTTGGACTTGGGAGATTCCTGGCTGCTCTGGCCCGAATCAGACCCTTTATCATCCTGGGAGTCATCTTTTGATTCCGCTTCGGAATCAGCACTGGAAAAAGAGGAACTTTCCGATTTTTCCGCACTTGTCTTTTGATCACTAGCAACAGACGAACCGACTTCCTGGTCAACTGCATCCCCTTGCCATGTAATTGCCTCTGTATGGATCTCTCCTGTGTCGTCAGACTTGTAGATTAGCATCAGGTTACTGCATGCCTTGCACTTGACCTTTACGGACTTGTGCTTGATCATGTTGGGATCAATGTGATATTTCTTGCCACATTCTTCGCAATTGACAATCATAATTCCTGCTCCTTCATAAAATTAATGACTATTTTCTGCTACCTTTTATCCGCCAGCTTGTTAACTTTTAGTAATTCAAAACCAACTTTAAATAAAACATGTTTACATGTTTTATTGTATGTTTTGTTGTAGTTTACCGAGTTCCCATCCGGAAATTCCTAATTTCCGGACATGGAAATAGTAAATTTACAATTCGGGAACTAGATTTTTTCCGTTTGACAAGGAAATCAAGAAATTATGAGGAGGCGTATCTTAATACGTCGACGAATAATTTTGAAGATTGACCTAGTCAAACTTCAATCTGGCAGTTTTCGGATGAAAACTACCTAAATTATATACAATTACGCCGTACTTCCTCCATGGTTGTTATACCCATCAGTACTTTTAACATCCCATCCTGCTTCAACGTATACATGTGGTTTCTTACTGCCGCTTCTTTTATTTTGTCAAGTGGGGCCCTATCCTTGATCAGGGGATTTAATTCGCTATTATTGATCAATAGCTCATGAAATCCTATCCTGCCTTTATATCCGGTGTTATTGCAGGCTTCGCATCCTCGGGTGGTGTACAGCTTCATCTGGTCTTTTCCCATTTCCTGAAGCAGACCCTTGGGGTCAGGTCCGAAATTTTCGATTATTCCATCGATTTCTTGTTCCGCATTTTCTGCCTCCTGCTTGCATTTATTACATAAACGCCTCCCGAGTCTTTGGGCCAAAACTGCTAACAGGGAGTCGCCGAAATTAACCGGATCTATATCCATTTCCAAAAGCCTGGTAATAGTTTCCGGTGCACTGTTGGTATGCAGAGTGGACAAGGTCAAATGACCGGTTAAAGAGGCTTGAATCGTAGTTTGAGCAGTTTCGTTGTCCCTCATCTCACCCACCATTATTATATCCGGATCAGCCCTTAAAAAGGACCGTAAGAGGTCTGCAAAATTAAGTCCTATCGCGGGATTTACTTCTGCCTGGCGTACACCCGGTTGATCGATTTCCACAGGATCTTCAGCGGTCCATATTTTTTTATCCGGAGTATTCATGGTGTGCAGAGCAGAATGGAGCGTAGAGGTCTTACCCGAACCAGTGGGTCCGACTACTAAAATCATCCCGTAGGGTTTGCTTATTGCTTCATTAAAGGGTTCCAAATTGTAGTCGAGCACGCCGAGATCACTGAGTTTTCCGGGTTTACCGCTTTGAAGCAATCTTAAAACCACATCTTCGCGGCCACCTGCAGTAGGTATGGTGGCAACTCTCAGTTCTATGGTCTGCTTTTGCTTGCTTTTTAATTTTATTTTCCCATCCTGGGGTTTGCGTTTTTCAGCTATATCCATTTTTGCCATGATCTTGATCCTGGAGATCACAGATTGGCAAAAACTGTTGGGGATTTTGACATAAGGATGACAGACACCGTCTATCCTGTATCTAATATCCGTTTCCTTGGAATGGGTTGAGGGCTCAATATGTATGTCCGAGGCATTCGTGCGGTATGCATCCATAATCATCTTGTTCACAAAGCTGATGGTCTTGCTGTCCTCTGCAGCTGTAGCCCCCTCCTCTGCTACATCGTCATCTTCTTCAACCTCTTTAGATCTATCCTCTTCAATAAGATCAGCGATATTCTCGGTTAATGCGTTGTCCTGGGACTCTTCAGACCCCTGGTTGAATTGCCTGTCAATATAAGCATCAATGTGCTCCCGGATGCCAATAAAAAACTGGATCGTGTATCCGATGTAAATCTTGCGGATATCGTCCTGGTTCTGCATATCCAGTGTATCCACAACTACTTGCACCTTGGCGTCCGCGGAAGAGATATCCAATGGAACCCAATGATTATTCTTGAGGTACTGGTAGGTTAAATTGCCGATCACATCGGCTTCCACATCCTTCTTTTTTGTTAAATCCACAAAAGAATACCCGTAAAACATGGAAAGGGACTTTCCAAGCTGTTCTATGTCAATGGCATAAGAGGTAAGCAGTACATACTCTTCGGTCTTGTTTTCTTTTTGTGCCTGTTTTTGGGCGTTTTTTAGATCAGTGGAACTAATGATTTTCTGATTGAGCAGCCAATCAAACTTGGTCCTGCCCTGAATCCTGGATTTTAAAGAGGTTTGTCTATTTTGGAAGTCTAAAAATGCAGCTTTATTCTTTATGCTGTTCAGGAGTTGAAGTGATTTATTATAATCACCCAGTTCTTCATAAAGGAGTGAAAGCTGATAAAAACAAATATCGGCTTTATTCTGGTCAACATTTTTCTGCTTTGTTATAGACTCCAGACATTTTATCGCACTTTTTCTGTCATCCCTTTCCTTATAACAAAGAACCAGAGAATATATAACTTCGTTCAACTTATAATTATTTTCAATCAGGGTCTTATAATTTGAGATTGCGTCGCCGTAAGCTTCCAGGTCATGAAATGCTATAGCCTCTACATAGAGGTCCTCATTCGATCTTTCCTTTTTATCAGGCTCTTGATCAGTTTCGTGCACTCCATGATCCAGCTTGGTCTCACACTGCTTGCGCATGTTCTCAAGCTGCTTGATCTGTTCCTTGATATTCTTGTTGTCAGGAAATTGTTTAAGTTCTTTCAATAGCCGACCATATATTTCCTCAGCCTCTTCAAACAGACCTTGATCGTAATATAGTCTGGCTTCATTTAACTTATTATCGAATAAGGTCTGATCCAACGTATTGTTGATTTCTTTCATTTCTCTAACCTGTTGCTTCTGTGAAAAATGTTTTCCAGAAAGTTTGTGGTTTCAGAGCTTTTAGATCAAAAATAAAATTAGAGGATCAAAGTATACATTATCTATTGTTCAATCCAAATTCGACTCAATTTTGTATAATTATTCCCTAGAATTACAAACAACTTTGTATAATTCCTGTAAACAAAACAGATAGCTAACAGGGAAAAATCAACGGAATATTGGACATATCCCCAGTTAGACCATAAAAGGAATAATCATTTTCCATTTCCATGTATTCGACAATCTGACTGGACCTGGACTTGTCCTGATCTGAAACCGGCACTATTACATATCCATTCTCGCAGGAACACAAGACAGCATAATCGTACTTTGTATCGACTTCAGTTAATAAATAGATCTCGGCAGTTAAATTTTTCAGTTCTTTTTCCGGCACCTCAGCCAGGTCGCCCCCCATGCCTTTGGATAATTTCTGGGACATACTAGCCAATTTTCCCAAACTGATGCTATCATATCCATTAATCTTTTTCTTCAGCTTTCCAGGCAATTTATAGGTGTTATTTATATTTTCGTTGGGAAGGGCTATCTCTTGATTATCTAAATAAAAAAATCTCACAATTTCGGCATACTCTCCTATGGAATCAAATTGATCGGGTTCCTGCTCCGAAGGCGGGACGGCCTCCTCTTCATCAGTAGAAACAACCTGCTCTTCCTGCAGTTCTTCCGACAAGTCCTCGGATATACTTTCATCACTTGATTTTAATGTTATATCATCTGAGGCCTCACCCTGCATATCAAAAGGAATTTCCTCTTCTACTTCAGCTGTGCTTGCAGCTTGCCCTTTTGTCGCTTCAACCTCCTCGAATCCAGAGTCACCCTCGGAAACCTCACTTAGCATATCTTCGGCTGCAATTTCCCCTTGTTTATCTGTCGACACCTCTTCCAGCATTTCGAAATCATCGATATCATCCCGATTAGATAAGTCAGATGAATGTTCTTGCGATAGTACAATATTATACAACTTTCTATTTTGATCCTCTAAATACCTGATTCTTTGCTCAAACTGCTCCAATTTTTCATAAATATCAGTTTGATCCATTGATGCGGCGCTTGAAGGGGAATAACCGGAATCTGCCTGCTCTTGCGGAGATTCCAGCAATTCACTTGCAGGTTCAGATTCTTCATCTGGTATTAGCTCCTGCTGCAGATCCGTCTCAATTTCAGAGTCTTGCAGGACTTGGTCTTCCTCCAACTCTGCTTCAATTTCAGATCCTTGAACAATCTGCTCCTCTTGCAAATCTGTAGCTTCTTCCGGCTCCTGATCCGTATCTTCTTCCTCTGCTCCGATTTGGGTCCCAGGGCTTTGTGCTGGCTGCTGTTCCTGGACTGTAGCTTGTTCAGTGTCAAATGACCCTTCGTTTACTTGCCCTTCCTGCAGGTCTGCTTGAACTCCGTACTCTTGCAGTATTTGCTCCTCATGCTCACCGGTAGCAGCTTCCGGCTCCTGGTCCGTCTGTTCTACTTCCTCTGCACCGGTCCGGGTTTCAGAACTTTGAACTGGCTGCTGTTCCTGGACTGGACCATGTTCAGTGTCAGAATGTTGATCCTGCTCTTCTGTTCCGGATTTTTTCTTTTTTGCCTTGCTCTTGGATTTGGAAACAAGATCCGCATTATATTCCTCGATCTTTTGTTTCAAGGAATAAACTTTTTGATATGTAGCATCGAATTCTGCTTTGGCTTTTGACCTTTCCATTTGTTCGGAATTGATTCTTTTAAGGGACTTAACAACATATCCCATGGTGTTCAGTGTTCCTGGAAAGGCCTTGTCCTTGGATTTGTACAAATATCTCACCAGCTTCTTGAGCAGGTTAACCATTGCTTGACTGTATTTGTCGGTATATTTATCCGCAACAGAATTCAAATTTTCCCAAAGTATGCTAAGCTGATTTTCAGAAAATTCCCAATCAAGAGTAAGAATGTCCTCTTCGAGCTGTGTAATATCTTCAAGCAAATCCTCTTCTTCTGATGATGCATCATCTTCATCCACAAACAAATCGTCAATTGCATTTAAGGCATCTTTCTTTAGTTTATCTACATCGATATTATCTGCCATACTCCACCTACTTGTAAAAAGTCTTTGGGTTCTTTTTCTAAATAATTAGAAAGGTTAAATCCTATATTAAAATTTTGAGTGTAATTTTTTCAAGAAACACACACAAATTTTGCATATATGAAACAACATAAAAAACAAGGTAATTAAAAAATTTCTAAACCCTCTGTTTTATAAAATCCAACATCGCTCTTTGGAATTGTTTTCTATCTGACTGATCTGATATTTCCACTTCCACTTTTTCAACAAGAGTATATAAATATTTTTGGGGGAAATGTTCCTTGGAAATACCGAATTCGTCCAATTTATCATCTATCACCAGTGTAGCAATTGGTCCGATTGCCTTGGACAATTCCTCTTCCAATTTCTTCCAGAAATTGGATGGGACTTTAGCTGAATCATCCTGTATATATTCTTTATTTGGTTGATTATCTGTGGCGTCGTATTTAATCAGTCTCTTTTCTTTCAACTGATTCAAGGTCTCATCCAGAGAGGGATTGTCAGTGGTCCAAACCGTTCTCAATGTGTTTAAATCCGGATTTTTGAATAACATGGCAAGTAATTGCCATTCATGCGGAGTAAGTGTTACCTCTTGTTCTCTGTTTGGAATTAATTCAACGGATCCATCGGCCATATACAAGCTCCCTAACGATCAAAAAAGGTTGAAAAAAGACTTGAAAAATTTCCCTGATTTTCAAAATCTTCTACAAATGTGTTGAATTCCATCTTGATTTGAGAAGGACTAGTATTTCTTTGGCATTCACAAATATAAACACCCTTATTGGTTTTCAACATATAAACGCAGGAATCTTGAGAGTAAAACAGAATATGTGCATTCTCTCCGGTATTGTTTTTGAAGAAGCTAATCATTTCTTGAAAAAATCTATTTTTTTCCTCTCCAATATCTGGATAAGCTACAGACTTATCCTTATTATTAATAAGTACGCTAGTTACAAATCCATTTTCCTCTACGAACAAAGTGAGCTTTTTTTTAAATTTCGATTTCATAGTCCCCTAGCAGATTAGAATAATTATTTTTTATTTTTTTCAATTCCTTGTTTGAAATCTTCAACTTGTCTGCTATTGAATTGACCAATTCTTCCAATCCGTAAACCAAAATATTAAAATTTATTTTGTCCCAAACCTCGATCTTGCCTTTTTCATAATTGAATTCATTGGCAAATGGATCCAAAAAGAAATACTTGTCACTCAATTCCAGTGCGCTCTGTCTCCACAAAGAGGAAAAGTCCTTTTTCTTGTTTTTCTTTTCCAAAAATTGCAGGATTTCTTCATAGCACTGGATTAAAAGCTGGCGGTTCTCTTTTGTGTCATTCGTATTTGTAGAGAGTTTGTAAAGGTTGATAGTGGTATTATTGAGTTTGTTTTGGACTGTGGTTTCGTTCAACTTGTTATCAAACCTGTAGTCCTTGTCCTGTAGGTTCATGGCACCCATAAATCTGCCAGAATAAAAGTAAATATAAATTGAGTTCTTGGAACCGTCATCAGCCTCAATAAATCCGGTTAACTGATCGGTTTTGCATTTGTTCAAAAGTTTTTCAGGATTTAAGATATCGGATTCCAATCCATTATAAATCAATTGGGCAGTGTATATCCTGGAAAAAAAATCCACATACTGGGAGGGACAACGATATGAAGAAATAAAAGACTGGGTATTCAAAGGAGCAATGATTTCCGATTGCTTAACACGTTGGTAGCCTTCCTTGTTCTTGAGAAAGCAGGATAGTATCTCTCCCTCGCCAAGGAAAACAAAATTCTTGTTTTCGGAATTTTCAACTTCCACATAACCGTTGAAATATTCATTTTTCAAGAAGTCAATATATTTATCAAACAAAATGAAATTAGAATGAATGTTGCTGTGGTATACCTCAAATTTGGGGATCATGCCAGCATCTCCTTGTCTTGAAGGAACATGAGCAGGTCGTTAGTAAATATGCTGGGGCCTTCAATAATATCAAAAACTATTTTGATGCGAATATTTAATGCCTTGTCCAGGAACACTATATAGTAGGTACCATTGTCTGATAATTCCAAAAAGTTTATATTGTAAACAAAAGGTGAATTGAAACAAACATTGTCGTATTCAAAAAAATTAACCGAAACAACAGAATACTTTTCAGCAAGCAAATCCTGTGTATAGGTGAGATGTTCCAAGCATTCGTCTTTAAACTTGGAACATTCAATAATCAGAAAGTTGATATCCATCTCGATATTGTAGTTAGTTCTCTCGGCTTTATCATTAAAATTGAATTCCAGATCCTGTAATATACTGAGTTGCTTTACTGCATCCAAGCCGTATAAACCGATAAAGTCGGCATACACCGGTGCACCTTCCTCAAATTCGATCTTTCCGTATAATTGATTGAATTTTCTGAATTCCAATGCGCCGGTATTGCTTTCATTATAGCACATTTGCAAGAGCGTGCTTAAGGAAAAAGTTTTGAGCTTTCCGGATAACATATTGCTACTACCTAATTCTACAGATAACCTTTGTAAGGATTTAGATATTTAAGATTTGCCACTATTTCGGATTGATGAAGTTAAAACCGCAAGTAACATCCCACACTACTTCATTAGTGCCTCACCGAAAACTGTGATTGGACGTACATTAACCTATCTACATGGTGCAAGGGCAGCAATTTTGAAACCGCAGTGTATATTAATACATGTTGACTTCAAAGCCTTAAACCCACGAATTAAATGGGTGATTTTTCCTCCAAGCACTAATTCTCATCCGGCAATTTCCGAGTGAAAACTAATTAGGTCTCTGTTTTTGGTTAACCACAGACATATCGATAACTTTTTCCACAGTTTGTTTAGCTATATAATTCACTGTCTTAAAAACATTTGTGCCTGATACTGCACTTGCAGGAAAAGATTGGGTTTGCAACTCCGAATTTAGACTCGCTTCCATTTGTTCTATATCAGTCAAGGGAATATTTTGCTCCTGCAGGTCCCTCTTGTTCCATTGGAAGATCATTTTAACATCTGAAATGCTTATATTGTGATAGGAAAGGTTGTTTTTCAAGTTTTCAAAGGAATCAATATTGGCATCCTGTCTGGAAGAAAGTGAATCCGCCACGAATACTATGCCATCCACACCTTTAAGTACCAATCTTCGGGTGGATTCATACTTCACCTGACCCGGAGTTGTATAAAGCTGAAGCTTCAAGTCGAATCCATTAATTTTGCCAAGGTTGACAGGGAAAAAATCGAAAAACAGTGTTCTGTCACCTTTAGTGTCAATGGACACCAGCTTACTGGTATTCTGTTCCTTTTGGCTTTGGAGCCGATTGAAGATATACTCAAGATTGGTTGTCTTACCGCTCCTGCCAGGACCGTAGTAAACTATCTTGATTTGGATAACTTTTTCCTTCAAATTGACAATAGCCATAAGAATCATTCCCTTATCAATGAGGTGATTTCATTTTGCACATTTTCAATTTTGAGTCTAAGCAAACCCAGAGAAAGATACGGCTTAAACAGAACTATCATTAAGATATCCGATGTAAGCTTTGCAAAATGGATATTTTCATTATTGCCCCTGTGAAACAACAATGAAAAAGCATCTTCATTAATCAGATTCGCTATTTCGTTTGTTGCTGCATAATTAGCAGCAGACAATACCGCGAGCGTGTCACTATCGAAATTTTCCTCACCCATTTTGAACAAGAGGTTCCCCCCCATATCAGTAAGGAGAACGTAAGTTGCCCCGGATTCAGCTAAAAACTCACGCAAGACCTCCTCAATTCGTTCAGCATATTCTTCATCAATAATTGAAGTCATAGCACCCTCTCGGCTCTCTTTTTAACAGGTTTCATTAATTAGGTTTCATCCGGAAACTGCCAGCTTTCCTTGTCAAACAAAAAATCTAGTTTCCGAATTGAAAACTTGCTATTTTCGTAGCCGGAAATTTGTAATTTCCGGTCGGGAACTTATTAGTGTTTCTGTCAGGCTTTAATTAACTGTTCACAAGGAATAAAAAAGTTTTTTTGCTAACAATTTTATATAAAATCTCAAACAATTACATTCAAAAACAACTCAATTCTACTGTATAAGTTCGCGATCTTACTATATTTTAGATCTTTTTTCAAGGATAACCAAACTTTTTTTCCTTTTTGAAACTCCAAGATCAATCAAATAATAAAAAAAACCCATCACAACCTCCACTGCCTACGATTACACCGCAAAAAAAGAACTATTATAATTGTATAGTGGGTTGGATTACTGAATTTGAGCAAATAGATATACAATTTTTATTGTATTAAGTAAGTTATCAAAAAGATTGGCATAATGTCAAACAAAAATTTATTTTTGTCCCGAATTACTGAAAATATAACACCAGGCCCGAAACTATAAAAAAGGGGAACTCTAACTCAGCGAATTGATCCAGTATCCATCTCAATGCATGCATAGGCACTGTGGTTATGGATGGATTCAAAGCTTTCCACCTCTGCTTTAAACCATTGTATCTGTTCGTGGTCCTGCAACCTTTCTCCCACATTCCTGACCACATCCTCGACAAAACAGGGGTTGGCGAAAGATTGTTCTGTTACGTATTTTTCGTCTTCCCTTTTCAGTAGTCCATACACTGGAGAAGAAGCTGAATTCTGCGCAATGGAGATCAAATCCTCCAGCCACAACAATCCTTCGAATTTTGCATTGATTTTGACCACAGCTCGTTGACTATGGGCCCCGTTTTCTGAAATAGCCAAAGAACAAGGACAGACTGTCATCACCGGCACCTCTACGCCCGCGAACATGCTGGGATTATCCACCTCCAGCTCTCCCGAGAACATGCATTGATACTCCATTAAAGCCCGGCTTTTGCTAATTGGGGCCTCTTGATTCAAAAACAATGGAAAGTTAAAGGTAACGTGCGATCTCCTAGCTTCCAGGCGTGTTTGCACATCCAACAAGAAATGTTTAAAACTGTAATAATCCAAAACTCCGCTCCATTCCTGTAATGCTTCGATAAATCTGCTCATGTGCGTACCTTTGAAACTACCTGGCAGATCCACATACAGATCCACATGGGCAACAGTGTTCTGGAAACCGTCGTTTTTATTACGCACAACCAAGGGATAACGCAGATCTTTCACTCCAACCCTGTCAATGGACATATCCACGCCAGCCGGACTATTTTGAATATCTTGCATCAACTTATACCTTTTCCTGTTGTTGACAAACTCAATTTACCGTGCTTTACACCTCTTGTAGCGGTCAAGCGCTCGGCTATGGACCTTACATCCCTAGCGGGCCCTCTCAAAACCAATACTTCCATGCAATTATGTTCATCTATATGCACATGCAGGGAAGTTATCACCAAATCCAGCGCCTGATGCTGAATTTCAGTCATTTGCTGTGCCAAATCGCTTTGGTGATGGTTATAGACCATGGTCAGGGTACCGGTCACCTCCTGATTATGGTCCTCCCACTCCATCTGTACCAATTCCTTTCTGATCAGATCGCGTATAGCCTCGGACCTGGTCTTGTAACAACGTTCTTCACATAATTTATCAAACTTTTCAAGCAAGCTTGTATCCAGCGATACTCCAAATCTTATTGTCTCACCCAATTTTTTACTCCTTGTAAAGTGTTTTGCCGAGATCTAGATTAAATTTTAGAAAATCGAAATCAAGGCGATTATATTTTTCCAACTGCTCCGGCAATATTACAGTTCAGGCAATCTACAATTTAATTCTGGGATCCACGATTATATACAATATATCTGAAACAAATGTACCTATTAAAACCAAAACAGCGGAAATAAAGTTTACAGTCAAAATAAGCGGATAATCCCTTGCCAAAATCGCCTCAAACGCCATCCTGCCTATCCCGGGCCAGGAAAATATGGTTTCTATTATAACCGATCCACTGAGAAGTCCGGGAATCATAAGCCCGAACATAGTAACAAAAGGCAGCATGGCATTACGCAAAGCGTGCTTATAATGCACCATGTCATCTGGAAGTCCTTTGGCCATTGCAGTCCGGACATAATCCTGGCCTTCCACTTCCAACATCTGATTGCGCACATACCTTGACAATATGGCTATGCCTGCGCTTGCACTCAGAAGGGACGGCAAAAGCAAATGCCATATATGGTCCATCATCCACTGTACCCCGGAGCTATCCGAAAGTCCGAATGTATGCATCCCAATCACCGGCACGTGTAGATAGTTCACCACCAGCACAATGAGTACGTATGCAAAAAAGAATCCTGGGATGGAGATGAGCAAATAGGCAAAGAACGTTGTCGTGCGGTCAAACCATCCGCCCCGTGCTATTGCGGAACGTATACCAAGGGGAAAGGAAAGTGTCCAGGTCAAAAGTGTGCCCACAATAAAAAGAGGCAGGCTGTTCAGGAACTTTTCACCAATCTTCTCCAAAACCGGACGATTATCGTCCCATGAAACCAATTCCCCGCTTAAAAGTCCTTTGTAGAACAGATAATACTGTTCGTACAAGGGATCATTCAAGTGGAACTGTTTTTGAAATCTTTCCATAACTTCCGGGGTAAACCTGGGATTCATGGGGTCGATCTGGCTGGGTTTCCCCGGAGCCAAATGAATGATCAAGAAAGAGATTACCGATACAAAAAACAGGGTAACACTCTTTTGAACCACACTTCTGGCAACGAATCCCCACATAAATCACCTTCCAGAGTCAAATTCGGGCTTCTCCGGCAACTTGACCCACTTGTTGAAGTAAAATTTGTAATTCCCGGTCTTTGTGGGCTTTATCCTATTATACACCACATTGCCCTGATCATCCTTTTCCCGGATCACTATCCTCTTATCCAGAACAGCAGTCCAGTGCCTGACAAACAAAAAAGTATAGGGCTGTTCCCTGGCAATTATTTCGTGCAGGCTGTGGCAGTAATCGATTTGCCGCTCCTTATCGTATTCCCGCCGTATCCTTTCAATATATTTATCCGCGGTTTTATTCTCAAACCCCACAAAATTGAGTTCCTTGCGATCGGTCTGGCTGGAATGCCAGATCTGATAAAGATCCGGTTCTATATCCATGCTCCAGCCCAGAACCACTGCATCGAAATCGAACTTATTCACCTTCTCCTGTATAAACACGGACCATTCCAGAGTATCGGTGCTCACGTCAACACCGATCTGCTTCCAGTGATTTTGCACTATAGCCAGGATGGATTTCCTGATTTCGTTGCCGGTATTACTTATTAAGGTTAACTGCAGGCGCTCCCCATCCTTTTCCATCCAACCGTTCTCACCCCGTTCCCAACCTTCCTGTTGGAGAATATCTATCGCTTTTTCCGGATCATATCCTACATCCTGCACATCATCGTTGTAATACTCGGTCTGTTTCACAAACGGCCCTGTAATTTTCTCCCCCTGGCCGTACAAAACATATTTGATGATCTTGTCCTCATTTATGGCCAGGGACAGTGCCCTTCTTACCTTGCGGTTGTCAAAGGGACTGCGGCGCAAATTGTAACCTATATAAGTATATCCGAATGACGTACCGGAAAAACTTTGAAATCTGGGGTCGTCCTTAAGCCGCTCCACTTGATGCGGCTCCACTGAATAATTATCCAGGCTACCTGCATAAAACTCCATTTCCTGGGTCAACTTATCCGGTATCGTCCGGTAAACAAATCTCTTATAATTGGGAGCACCCTCCCAGTAGGACTCGAATCTCTTCAGCCTCAAAAACTGGCCGGACTTCCAGGTATCGAATTTATACGGGCCGCAACCCACTGGATTGCGATTGAACCTGCTGTCCCTTATGGAGAAATCTTCCGGATCCTTGCCCCGCTTTTTCGCTTCCCTTTTCAACTCCTTCTCATTTAGCAAATGCTCTGGCAGGATACCTATACTCCAACTGCTCAAAGCAGGAGAATACAGTCTCTTGTACACTATCTTTACCGTGAGGTCATCTTTTGCCACCACCTTCTTTACCGGTTCGTAACCAGCTATCCTGGGAGACAAGTTCTCCGGATCCATAATGGCATCGTAGGTAAATTTGACATCCCGGGCATCAAATTCATGTCCATCGTGAAACAAAACCCCGTCCCTTAAATGAAACAGCAAGACCGGATTGTGCTCCTTGATAGGGAGCACCTTCCTGGCCAACTTCTGGAGCCGACCGGAAGGAATATCCTGTTCTGCCTGAACATATCTGAAGGGATCAAAGGATTCAAAATAATTTTTACCCAGGATCCTGGACAAGTTCTTGAAGAAGTCCTGATCCACCTCCCCAAGTTCAAAATTGAGCCTTCCCGGAGCCCGGACATTCAGCTCAATCTTTTGTTTTCCCTCCCCATTTTTCAGTTGAAGCTCTTTTTGGTATTTTCCTCTTTTCTGCAGGGAGATGTTCTCGATATTATTCAAAGAGGCTTCCACCGGTTTGGCATACTCTTCACTCCTATTCCTTGCCTCTTGAATGAATTCGAGGAGACTGCTTGCACTTATATCTTCCATGCCGGGGACACGGGCATTCTCGTTCACATAGAGCTGAGCCTGCTCGTATAGCTCCCAGGATTTAGCCAACCTACCCCGTATGGATAAATCCTTGTCCCTGTCCACCAGACCCTCGAAGACTTTTTCCACTATTTCCCCGCTGGAAGAGTCGGAATACAACACCGGGTTCAACAAACTGGGCTCTCCCGTGGAACCGGTAATGAATTCATTCAGCCTCTCTGGGTTGCCCTTGGACTGCTCTTCGTAGGTAGGAACCCAAAAATAGGATTGCAGCAAGAACAACAAGAGCAACAAAGGACTTAATATCAATAATCGCTTTACTTTCATATCTACTGGAATCCAAAAGAAATATAAGTTTTTAAACTTGAGGTTGTATGCAACAACCCTCAATTTCCAATTACTAGCAGGAAAATCATTTATAATGCAGGATCCGCAAGGGCTAAAACCGTCGAAAACACGTTATTGGATACAACACAAATTCCACCTGTTTCAACAGGAGATTAATCTTGCAAATACTGCAAAAATCTTTTAAAATAATCAAAATGATTAAATAAATAAGGTTTAAAAGTAAACAGGCAATCTACATAAAACTGTCTCTCCTGAATAAAGAACCATGGAACAAGACCTAGCATCCCCGTTTCGTGCTCAAGCCGCAGGGAAAACCCCCACCCTTGAAGAATGCCGAAATTTATGGGACAAGTACTCCATGCTCGATAACATACGGGTGCACAGTCTATTGGTAGCTGAAATCGCAAACACCATAGCTTTGCTGGCTCGTCAAAGAGGTATGTACATATGTCACAATACAGTGCTGGCAGCCGCCCTCCTGCACGATCTGGGCAAAACCTATACAGTTAGACACGGCGGAAGTCACAGTCAAATAGGTGCTTCCTGGAGTATGGAGGAAACCGGGAATCCAGCTATTGCCCAATGTATCCTGCACCATGTATATTGGCCGGGCAAGATAGATGTAATAAATCATTTTGAACCTCTTGTTATAATCTATGCTGACAAAAGGGTCAAACATGATATGATAACACCCCTGGACCAAAGATTTGCCGATATATTGGAACGTTACGGGACAAACACAAGTCGCAGGGACAGGATAAGGAATTCTTACAGACAAAACCAGTGCATAGAGCAAGAACTAAACCAATT
>CAJXKR010000026.1 GCA_913055815.1 uncultured Desulfohalobiaceae bacterium
TGTGCCTGGGCATCCGCCCCCCAGGTAAACCACCAGCCGCAGCGGGTGTATTTATCCGCTATATCCCGGAACTTTTTTGCTGCCAAGTCCAGGGCTTCTTCCCAGGAAAGCCTTTGCCATTTGCCTTCCCCGCGCTTACCTTTTCTAAGCAGGGGATATTTGAGCCTGTCCGGATCATATAGCTGTTGAATGCCCGCATTTCCGCGAGCACAGATCATGCCCCTGGATTTGGAGTGCTCCGGATTGGGGTCCAGACGTACTACCCGGTTGTTTTGTACCCTGGCAATCAGTCCGCATTTGTTGGGGCAGATATTACAAAAGGAAAACCTGGATTCCAGCTTGTCCTTGTTTCCAGGTTCTTGAGTGGAATTGTCAGATGTAGGGAGCGTGTCCTCAGCCCTCGCCTTCAAGTTCCCCAAGTGTCCGCCGATTCCGGCTGAAGCCAAGCCGCTTCCTGCCAGGGCCAAGAATCTCCTTCTGGATATTTTGTTTGAATTGTTCATTATTTCTCCTTTTGAGGATCTAGTTTCCCGCAATGTTTTTTTCTGTGCATGTCAAGTCAGATAATGCCTGAACATCGCTTATGAAATCCCGGGACAAGAGGATGAATAGCGGGTAGAAATCCGAGCAGGCAAGATTTGCTATCTTTTCCTGCATGTCCTGCAACATGGGTCCCAGACAAGTTTCAACCAGCCAGGAAAAATCTTGATTTGCTTTTGTTTTTTTCTCTGGAGCGAATTCGGAAAATGCAGTAAATTGCAAGATCCTGGAACATAGTTCCAAAACGATCGAGATGTGATCCTCTGGTTCAGAATTGGAATCTTTTATTTGATAACCCTGTTCCAGGATGATGTTTTGTATTCTATCCAGAGTGTTCCCGGTTATCCGGCCATCGGGATCCAGGTGCCAGGATGCATAGGGAATCAGAGGAATTCCTGTGTAATTGTTCACGAAAAGGCTTATGTATTCTGCTTGAAGTTCCTCTTGCCGCAGAAGATCGGGAGCAGATCGGTTGTATATTTGAAACAGTTCTCTTGTCGTGTATTGGGTACTTAGTATTTCTTGATATATTTGATCATCTGGGTAGCTGAATATCAGGGACAGTAACATGAACAGGTTTTGAAACGAGTTTGTTTTTTCGGCATCCGTATTTATACAATATCCTGTTTTGGGCTGGGTATTGGCAAAAGGTGCCGAATCCAGGAGTTCCCTGTAAGCAATGTTCGATTTCATGAATTTTTCCTTTTGTCTTGTAGGGATTTGATTGTATTATTACAAGTTATATGCCAATGAAACATTGAAAAGATTGTATTTTTAACAATCTAAAATTGTTGGATATAAAACAAGAGTGTTTCAGGTTTTGATCTTGACCATAAACACTTGTTGCTTAATAAGTGTTAAGCATGTTAACAAAAAATTATATGTCTTTTGCTTTCGATCAGGTACTGGCTAGTAAATATTAAGGGATTGTTAAAAGAATTTGATTATACCGGAAAGAAAAAGGCTGTTGATCTGTTTGATGGAGGAGATATGGATTATAGCAAGTTATTGATCAATAATTGCAATGCAGTCATGAACAATATGCACGACGGTTTTTTTGTGGTGAATCCCCAAGGCAGGTTGGTTATGGTTAATCAGGCCCTGGAGGATATTACCGGTTTTTCCAGTCAAGAGCTGATAGGAAGTTTGTGTACTATTTTTGATTGCGACGATTGTGACAGAATGCAGACTGAAGAATCGCACTCTCCTGATCTGTGGTGCAAGCTTTTCGCCCAGGATAGAATTTGTAGACAGGAAGCCAAGATTCAGAGAAAGGATGGACGCTATTTGCCTGTAATCAAGACTGCCATGGTGCTAAAGGATGAGGAAGGCAATCTTCAGGGGGCTGTGGAAACTATTGAAGATATATCGGAAAAGGAAAAACGGGACCAGAAGATTTTTGAACTTACGCAGGTTATTCGGGAACAAGAGGATTTTTATGGTATTGTGGGCAAGTCCCCGTCCATGAGGCAGCTCTTTGAATTAGTACGCAAGGCGGGTCAAAGCAATTCCTCTGTTACCATATTCGGAGAAAGCGGTTCCGGCAAGGAGGTCGTAGCCAGGGCAATCCATGAATGCGGTATACGAAAGCATCAACCTTTTATTCAGTTAAATTGTGCAGCCTTAAATGAGCATTTGATGGAAAGCGAGCTTTTTGGTCATGTCAAGGGAGCTTTTACCGGGGCTACCAATCATCGAAAGGGGAGGTTCGAGTGCGCTCACGGCGGAGATCTGTTTTTGGACGAGATAGGGGATATGCCCCTTTCTGTTCAAAAAAAGCTCCTCAGGGTCCTGGAAACCAAACAGTTCGAAAGGGTGGGGGAGACCCAGAGTATGAATGTTGACGTTCGATTCATCACTGCCACGAACAAGGATCTCCAAGAACTTGTCAACCAAGGGCTTTTCCGGGAAGACCTGTATTTTCGTCTGAACGTGGTTCCCATCCACCTACCTCCTTTAAGGGAGCGACTGCAAGACTTGAATCCCCTGGTGCGCAATTTTATACGCAATCTCAGGATCACTGAGGGTAAGGACATCCAGGGAGTGACCCCGGAAGTTATGGATATTTTTTATGATTATGCCTGGCCCGGTAATATAAGGGAGCTCAGGAACACCTTGGAATATGCCTTTGTAACTGCGGAGAGTCAGATGATCAAGCCGGAAAATTTACCGCATGCACTGTTTGAAAATCAAAATAGCGAGGGATTGGACTGGTACTCTCCCCAGGAGGCTGAAGGGAACGAGGAAAAGGAAAGATTGCTTGACGCCCTGAAACAAGCAAACGGTAATCAAACCAGAGCCGCTTCTCTACTGGGAGTGAGCCGGATAACGGTCTGGAAGCGAATGCGCAAGTACAACATAAATGTGGACAAGGAGATTCGGAATTGATTTTCCGAACTAAAGAGTTCAAGGTTTTTAGTTATTAAGCTGTTAAGCAAGAAGCAATTAAGAAGTTACGACTCATAATCTCTTTTTTCTTGCTCAAAAACTCAACAGCTTATGAGCTTGGAAATCTCGACCACGAAGTGGCGAGAACAACTACTTTCATGTTAACTCCCATGCCCTGGCGGGCACAACGAAGCATGAAAAGGTGCTCAACTTGTTGAATAAACAGGCTATTGGTTCTTTTTCTTACTTAAAACCTTAACACTCTAAAACATAAAACTTTTTTCATGTTAACGCAGTGTGTTATGTTACACAGGCACTAGTTAATAAATCCAATTTATAACCAATGAAGCTAAAAACAATATCTTTTCAATATTCCAGATTGCTGTTTACATTGATCCCGTACTTTTTCATCCTCTTCCAAATCGTCATCCTGGAAACCCCCAGAGCCTGGGCAGCCTTGCTCTGATTGCCTCCAGCCTCCTGGAGTGCCCTTAAAAGCTGTTGCTTTTTTGTGTCCTCTGTTTGTTCCTTCTCTTTTATGGTGGAGGCCTGATCGTCCGGAGTGATTGAATTATTAATATTGTGAGGCAAGTCTTCGGGTTCCAGAATCGTCTTTCTACAGGTCACAAAGGCGTATTCCATCACGCTACGGAGTTCACGGATGTTTCCAGGCCAAGAATATTCCATCAGGGATTTCATGGCCTTATTGCTAATGCCTTGAATAGAACTGTTGTTTGACATCTTGATCTTGTGGAAGAAGTGTTCAGCCAAAAGCGGTATATCGCTGGGCCTTTCCCTGAGTGGAGGTATTCTGATGGGAATGACATTTATTCTGTAATACAGATCTTCCCGGAATTGGTTTTGAGTAACCAAGTACTTCAAATCCTTGTTGGTTGCGGTGATTATTCTGGTTTGCACCGGGATCGGGGTTTGGTCACCCACTCTTTCGATCACCATCTCTTCCAGGACCCTCAATAGCTTGGCCTGGGTGGAGGCAGGAAGATCCCCGATTTCGTCCAGGAAGATACTTCCTTTGTGTGCGGCTTCAAACCTTCCCTTCCTGTCCTTGTAGGCATTGGTAAACGCCCCTTTTACATGGCCGAAAAGCTCGGATTCGATAAGGGATTCGTTCAGTGCTGCACAATTTACTTTTACGTAGGGATGCTTGG
Organism: uncultured Desulfohalobiaceae bacterium; assembly: GCA_913055815.1. Classification (GTDB taxonomy): domain Bacteria; phylum Desulfobacterota; class Desulfovibrionia; order Desulfovibrionales; family Desulfothermaceae; genus CAJXKR01. Next base: position 4,098 of record CAJXKR010000026.1, read on the forward strand.
AGGAAGTCCCTTCTTCGTGGATGGCCTTGGCCACTAGCTCTTTTCCGGTACCGCTTTCGCCGCAGATAAATACCGGTGCTTCCGATTGGGCGGCATTGGTGATCAAGTCGAACACCTGTTGCATTTGGGAAGAATTGCCAACTATACCGTGAAACTGGTTCTCGTATTGCAATTCCCGTTTAAATGCCTCTATTTGCACATTCTTTTCCATCAGGTCGGTAATGTCTGTCATCACCTCTACTGCCCCCTTTATCTGGTTGTGCTTGTCCTTTAATACTGTTGCATTTTTTAAAATATGAACAAAGCTGCCGTCTTTTCTGTACAGTACGCATTGTTGTTTGGTTAATTTACCCTTTCTGAACAGAATACACCATTCCTTGCTTTGGGGATCCCTGGCATATTGACATGTGTCGCACTTCAAGACAGTGCAGGGTTGTCCCAGGAGTTCTTTTTTGGAAAATCCGGTCATCTCTTCGAGGGTATTGTTTACGGAAATGATATTGCCCTTATGGTCAACGATCATGAGGCCGTCGTGAATAACGTCAATTATGGATTTCCAAAAATCGTCGAGCGAATGTTCAAACATATTTTCTATCCAGTATTGTTCGAATTCCTTTGGTCCTAATTTCTGCAATTGTAGTGCCATAATTGTATTACCTCTTGTTATGAGTGTTTATTTCTATGTTTAAGCTTAGAGTGTTGGGTCTGTAAATTAATTTATACATGTAAACTCAAGGCGTCAATAGTAGTTTACAAGAAATAATGCTCGAGATTGGGGTTTTAAAATTTATTTCAATTATTACAATTATATATCAAAGAAACATGTTTTTGGCACAGTAGATGCTATTATCTTATTAAGAATGTTATCAGGAAATGTATTCAGTTAAATTTTAATTCAAAAGGAGGTAGTTATGAAAAGGATGTTCAATTTGCTAGCAGTTGTTCTCTTCAGTTTTGCGTTGGTAGGAAGTGCACAGGCTTATACCTTGAATTCCGTGGATCTTGAACAACAAATCGGAGTGTTTGGTGCTTATCAAAACACCGACGACCAGGATGATGGCTACGGAGGCGGCCTCCGCTACGCGGTTTTCGGGAATGTGGCCGAGCCAGCTAACGTTTCTCCCTTGAAAAGCGTGGATATCGGTTTTGACTTAAGGGGTTCCTGGTTGACACAGTATGATGAAGATTATCTTGATACTGATATGTATCCGGTTCAGGCCAATCTCTTGCTCAGGACAGAGTTCAAGAACGGATTCCGCCCCTATGCCGGAGGAGGTGCCGGCTATGCCTGGTTCGACGGTGACGGGAAGGCCGAGTTGGATGACGAGTACACATACTCTGCCCTGTTGGGTGTGGATCAGGCAATTACCGATCAAGTCTCCGTATTTGTAGAAGGTGAATATATGTGGCTAGAACCGGATTTTGAGAATAGTTCTGGAGATGTTGATTTGAGCGGCTTTGGTGCCAACGCAGGAGTGAACTTCAACTTCTAGAGGCCTAGCAGACGGTCCCTTCCCGCCCAATTTGCAAGGGACCGTCCGCTAGAATACCACATGCTCCGGACCAAGATACATACCTTCCTTTAACTTAGCGATACCCCTTTTAATCTTTGGTCCGGAGCTCCATACTTGATTTTCACCATAAAATAAACAATAAGTCAATTTGTTTTACCGTGTTGTCACGGTAATTTTATTCTAAACGAACGATTGATTGATATCAATAAGTTATCTTTTTTGTCCAGTTTTTGCTTTGAAAATAAATAACTATTTAAACGCTTGATGTTTGATGTTTTATCAACTCTTTGATTTTATTTCTTGATCCAGTTGGTCAAGATTGCCCGAATTTCGATATTTGAATTTCGGATTTTAAATTTGTAAGGATCTTGGATCCGACCTTCCCAGGGAGTCCTGGTGATGTACCTGCTGGACACAAATACCCTTATCTATTTCTTCAAGGGTAAAGGGCGGGTTCCGGAGCGTTTCTTGGCAACTGCGCCCGGAGAAATCACCATTTCTACAATCACTGTATTTGAGATTGAGACAGGTATAGCCAAATCCAACCAACTTGTTCCCTACCAGGTGTGCCATGCCCAGGGTAAAATGACCAAAGCCACAGCCGAGGTCCAGAGCGGTTCTGCCAGGCCGCAGATAATTTGCCAGGATTTTTTCCGGCGGATGAATAATCCGCCGCAGTGGATTGTCGAAAGAGTACGCAAACCACCAGGGACAAACAAAAGACTTTTTCTGTTTTAGATCATGTTTCATATGCCTATATCTAAATCCAATCTTTAACCAAGAAAAATGTAATACTGGAGACAAATGAAGTAAAGAATGTTAGGCAGATGATTTTGTTCCGGATTTTTTTATTTCGATTTCCAGATTGGTGGTAATATACAATCCATATTATTTTTCCGCGCAACCTTTAAACCTTGTTCACCAAAAAGTGAAAAGGAGTGGACAAGAATAAAGCTACAAAGCATTGGACAGGCCTAATTGTCTCTACAACTTCTTTCCCCTTAAAATTCGGATTGACTATTTCTTTTCTGGAATGCGAAATAGAAGATAAATCCCGCCAGGATGGTCCCCAGGCCGAAGAGGGAAGCCATGGGCCGGCTGCTTATGGTGAATACGATGATCCAAGCACTTGCCAGGATAAAAACAAGAGGCGTGACCGGGTATCCGAATGTGCGATAGGCACTTTTCAACTCCGGCTTCTTCCTGCGCAGGTACATCAGACCTGCTACAGTCAACAGTGCAAAAAGTGAGAGTGTAAATCCTATGTACAAAAGGAGTGAATCAAAGGAGGTGGTTACGATCATGAAAATCGCTAGACCTGCCTGCAGGAATATGGAACTGGCGGGTGTTTTTCTGTTGGAATTCACCTGGCTAAACAGCCGGAAAAAGACTTTGTCCTTGGCCATGGCATAGTAAATCCTGGGCCCGCTCATTATCATCGCACTGATCACCGAGAGCAGGCCCAGGGATATGGCCAGGCTGAAGAGTTTTCCGGCAGTGGGACCGAAAAGGGATTGGGCTGCCTTGGTACCTACTTCTATCATTCCGCTCATTTCATCAGGTGAAAGTGCGTAGACAAATACCAGGTTCAGTAGCAGGTACAGGATGATTACCAGGCCGGTGCCTGCTGCCAGTGCCAGGGGTATATTGCGTTCCGGGTTTTTTATTTCGCTGCCCAGGTAGGCTGCCGCATTCCATCCGCTATAGGCGAAGGTCACGAATATCAAGGAAACTGCGAAGGGACCCTGGAAAATCGTCCCGAGTTGCAAGGAATAATCCAAGTGTTCAGTGGATCCCTGGCCCAGCAAGAGTCCGGCCACTATAAACAGAAGCAAGAGGCAGATCTTGAATGCTGTAAGTATGTTCTGCACCCTGGTACCCAGGTTAAGGCTGTGGTAGTGCACCAGGCTGATTACTAGCACTGTACAGGCTGCCAGGATAGTTACCGGGGATATTTTCAGGTAGGTAATCCCTTGTAAAGCAAGTTCAAATTCAAAAAGCCCTCCGCCGGGCATTGCCTTGAACAGGTAGGAACTGAAGGCGATGGCAGCTGCTGCTATCGGAGCGGAAAACCCGACTATCAGTGATATCCATCCACTGAGGAAGCCCATTACTTTGCCGAAACTCTCCCGCAGGAACACGTATTCTCCGCCGGCCCTGGGAAAGAGCGCGCCCAGTTCCCCGTAGCATAGCGCCCCGCACAGTGCGATGAATCCGCCTATAGCCCAGCAGATAAGCAGGCTGTACGGGTTACCCAACTCCTGCATTATAAACCCGGAAGTTGTAAAGATGCCTGTACCCACCATATTGGCCACTACCAGGACCATGGCGGAGAAAAGCCCGATTTCCCTCTTCAGTTCCTCGTTGTTTAGCCTGTTTTTCATGATCCGTCCTTTGACTATCCTGTATAGTTCTTGTGCCTATTTGCCTACCGGCTTGCCGATAATTAGCAGTCCCAGCCAGCTTTCCTCCTGCTCTGCTTCTTTTTGGGCTATGGTATCCAATGTTCCCCTGACAACCTTTTCCTTGTCCGGATAACCTGCGTAATAGACTATGGCTGCCGGAAGGCTATTCGGGTAGTGCTCTTTCATCTTTCTGGTCAATGTATCTATCTCCTCCAGTGCCATGTAGAAAACCATTGTGGAGTCGTACTTGGAGAGGTCCTTGAATATGCTGTAGTCCTTTTTTTCTTTGTCCCCGAAAAGCGACCTGGGGGAAGTAAGCATGACAAACCTGGCTCCCTCTGAGGTCATGGATTGTTCCAGGGCAGCGCTGGCAGCATTAAAAGCGCTCATTCCGGGAATGATCTCCATGTGTTCCCTGGGGAAATCCCTGAGGAGGAAGTAGAGGGAGGGGGCGTATACGCAGGGGTCTCCGGAATCCATTATTGCCACGGTCTTGCCCTGTTTTATCTTTTGCATGGCGAAGTCCTGCACCCTGTTTCTCATTTTTTCTACCCGCTTTTCCCATTTCTCGTGGTTGCTTTCTCTGACTTCTGATGCGTTGCCACCATGGATGCCTTCCCAAGGATTGAATGCAACCTGCTCTTTGTCCAGATACTCGTCAAAGGATTCTTGGATGTGCCGAGGGTGCCCCAATACTGCATCAGCACTTTGCAGTATCTCCAGGGCCTTGGGGGAGGTAAGTTCCGGTCCGCTGGGACCCATGCCCAGGACGTAGAGCATGCCTTTTTCCTTTTGTTCATGCTCGTGGTCCATGTGGGCAAGTGCTGATTGAGACGCACACAGGCCTGCCGCTACCAGCAGGATGTTCAGGATCAAAATCTTTTTCATCTTTTTCATGTTAGATCTCCTTTAAAGTTTTATTTGTGCTGGCAAAATTAGTCTTACAATCTTTCTTTTGCTCAACAAATAGGGGATGTTATGGGCTTTAGCCTCTTATTCCTACTTAAACACATAACCACGTAATCACATTTTTCATGTTAACTCCCATGCCCTGGCGGCCACAACGAAGCATGGGCAATCTCGACAACGAAAACTTTCGTTGCGAGAAAAGGTACTCAACTTGTTGAATAAACAGGCTATTGGTTCTTTTTCTTACTTAAAGCCTTAACACTCTAAAACTCTGGCAATCTCGACTACGAAGTAGCGAGAAAACTTTTTTCATGTTAAAATTCAAAACTTAAACCAGTACCTACAGTAACATCGGTTGCAGGATAGCCGCTGGTGTTCTTGTAGTCCTGGTTAAACATGTTGTTTACGTATAGTTTGAACATACCCTTGTCAATGCCGCGCCATTGGTTAAACAAGGTGTGTTCAACCGCGAGATCGACCACTTGATAAGAATCGATCTCTATCTCCTGGAATTCGTAAACATCTGGCTCGATTTCCTCTGATTTTTCAATCACTTGTTCGTCCTGATACTGGTAGTCCAGGATCAAGCGGGTGGGATCAGTTAACTGATAGGTTAATTTAGCGTTTAAGAAATGTTCTGCCCGGTTGTCCAGTTCTTCTTTGGCAGATGCTGGGTAGTTGTCCCCTTTGTATTCAAAGTCCTGCCAGGCATAGCCGAGCATGAAATAGAGATCCCTGCTCAAATTGCCGTTGAGCTCGATGTCCACGCCCTGCCGGGTCACCTCTTCCAGGTTTATATGGTAGTCCTTGTATTCCTTGCCTTTCGGGACCCTGTTTTCTTCTGTGTCCTTCATGCCCCTGGGAATTTTGTAATCATCTCCCTCCTTTGTCGGGTCAAAACCCTTTCTGGTACCGTATTCCGGGTATTCATTCCCGGCCATAAAGTCTTTGATTTGGTAATAGGCGTAGTTGACCTTCATGTTGATATCCCAGATTAGACGTCGTTTGAGAATAAGGTCGTAGCCCATCCCGTGTTCCGGGTCCAACCATGCGCCAGTGGGTTTCCCCTGGGGATTGTAGTCTCCGTGGTAATCCGGTGCATGCCAGATCTTGCTTACACCCGCGGACAGGGATGTGTCACGCAAGCTCGGGGCCAGGCCATCCAGTTCGTAGGTAAGGAAGGATTTGGGTATCCATTCCTCCCAGTTGCGCTCGATCCATTTTCCCCTGCCGGTTATATATTTCTCTCCGCTGCTGGAAGAATGATTGCTCACCCAGATGGTGTCGTCCTCAAAGCGCAGCCCACCGGTCAGGCTTAGGTGGGGGATAATACTCCACTTATGTTGGGCGAATCCTGAGATGGTTTCAATCCTCTTTTTGTCGTTGTGTGCAGCATCACTGTTGTCCCATCCCGGAATATCCCCGTATCCGTCATAGAGTTGTTCCATCTCAGTGCCCAGTGTTGTTTGGTGTCCCCCGGCCAAGCTGAATGTATCGGTTATCTTGCCACCCTGTTGCCGCCACTCTGTTTCCCAGGAGCCGTCTGTAGTGCCTGAAGAAGGATCACGGCGATCCTTATATTCCAGCATGGAATAATCCCGGTTCTCATTACCGTAATATGCATTGGCTTTCCAGGTTCCTATAGGAGTGGGGAGTTTGAGGTTCAACCTGCAATTAGTGGCCTCCTTGTCCCAAGTTGGGTCTTGCCATTGATTAAATCGGGACGAATCTTTTACTACTGGATAATCTGGATCGTAGTTGGTTGCATTGTTGCTGGGATTGTTATTGACTGGTATTTCCCGGTCCAAATCCGCGAAAGAAGCAGTTAAGGTGACATAGCCGTCGTTGGGGAGCAGGTAGCCCAAACGGCTGACAAATGTGTCAAAGTCTGCCTCGTTGTTGCGGAGATATCCGTTAGTGGCATATTTTTGGTAGCCGAGATCGTAGATAAAATTTCCCACGTTGCCTTGAAGGCTTACGTTGTGGTTTTGGGTATCGTAGGTACGATAGCTAACACTTACCGAGCCATCGGGTTTCAAGGAATCGCGTCGTTTTGGAGGCCGGGTTTTGAAATTTATCACCCCCCCGATGCCCTTGGCCGGGTAGAGTGCGGAATGGGGCCCGGGGAGGACTTCCACGGATTTAATCAAGAAAGGGGGCAGCAGGGCATAGTCCACTATATGACTGGACCTGCGTCCACCGCTTTTCCTTATTGTGGAACCGTCTATTGCAGTAACGAAGCGAGTGCTGTCAAAGCCCCGCAAGTACAAGGTGTCGTCGTCCGGGACCAGGTCCGTGGCCCCCCGGTAATCGATGCTGGGCATCTCCTTGACCACATCTGCTACGTTTTGCGGAAAGCCGATCTTTTTGTAGTTATCCAGTCGCATTGTGGATTTTTGGGGTTGGATAGTTACCTGTTGCCTTTCCGTTGCATTGACCCTGACCTCTTGCAACTTGTATGGACTGTCGGATTTGGCTTGATGAGCCAGGGAGGGATTTGAGAATAAAAAAAAGACAATCCCGGCTGTCAAGATGTATGGTAATAAAAGTAAATCAGCGTGTTGTCGGGTAGGCATTATTACCTCCTTTCTTTACTTTGAAATGCCCAGTTGCTGTAATATTCAGCGTTCAATCGCGCCATGCTTTGGATGCCTGAAAGGGGAGGAGTTGATTGTTATAACATTTTAATATGTTGAATCATCAGATTTGCCCTGCTAGCCGGACTTTACCCGAAAGAAGGCAAAGTCCGGCTATTTTTTAAGGGGTTATGGTAATTGTTGTCTTGTAGGTGTGTTTGTCGCAAATCGACTTGTCCTTGTACGGGGTAGTATATTTGGCCTGGAATAGCCAGGGATTGTCCTGATCGATCTTGAACCTGACAATACCCTCTTGGTTGCTAGTGCTTTCTTGAACCCAGGCCTTTTCTGAACCCTTGAAAGTGCCCAGGACTTTGACGTTCTCGATCCTTTCGCCGTTAAACAATACCCTAAAGGAGATCTTGTTTCCGACCTTAATTTCTGAGGGGTTGTCCAAGGGAAGTAGTCTCAGGTCTTTATTGCTGTTTTGGATGTTTTGGTTTGGTGAGCCCTGGGTTTGAATCACGGTTGCCGTATTCATGTGGTGCCGAAAGCAGGATTTGGCGTCTTTGTGATCCTTTTTGCTGCCCAATTTGTGACCATCGGGAGTTGCGCTGACAAAACCGGATTTTAGTTCTGCCTGGAGCAGGTAAATTCCTTTTGTCTTGGGAGTGAATTTGTAGAATCCGGGAAATATCTTTTTTGGGGTGCTCTTTCCCCCTTTTGAATCCAGGGCATATATATTGTCTAATTGACCCTTGTGTACAACTTGGTTACTAGGGTAATCATGGCCGAAACCCAGTTTTAGATAAACGCTCTCTCCAGTCTCGGGGCTGGGATTGTCTGCGCTTATCCAGACCATGTGTGCCTGCACACATGGAGCGGTGATCAAGAAGATACCCATTGTTAGGCATAAAATGGTCAAGGTCTTTTTCATGGCTTTTTCTCCCTGTTTTTTTGATATTTGAAAAAGTTTGTGTATCTCCAAATACTGGCTACCCTTAAGTGGTAACATTTATATTGTTTTTGTGTTACTTTGTCAACAATAAATAATTTTAAGTGGCATGAACTTGCTGTGAATTGTATTGACAGAGATATTCAACTGGATCAGATCGTTTATGAAAGCAAGAATAATATTTCAAAAATGATAGATTCCGGATGTATCCTTGGCGAGAACGAGCGCAGCAAGAAGCTGAAAAAGGTTTGGCGACTGGTCGGAGACAAGGAGAGGTCTTTTGATTAGGTAACCAGTGAGATGCAGGATTTTATGGAGAAAAGTTGATGGATCTCGATTCACTGCCTTTTGTATCAGCACTCTGGTTCGGGATTTTGACTTCTATGGCCCCCTGCCCGTTGGCTACCAATGTGGCCGCCACCACCTTTATCGGCAAACAGATAGAATCCCGTTTTGGTCCGCTTTTAGCTAGCCTGGCCTACATCACTTCGTAGTGGAGATTGCCAAGGTTTTAAGTAAGAAAAAGGACTAATAGCCTGTTTATTCAACAAGTTGAGCACTTTTTCTCGCAACGAAAGTTTTCGTTGTCGAGATTGCCCATGCTTCGTTGTGCCCTCCCAGGACATGGGGGTTAACAAGTATTTGTTTTTTTAGCATCCAGGGCTTGGCAGCTAGATCCAGTTTATCACTCCGGGCAGGGTTATTCCTGAGATCAATGTGGTAAAGAAGATTATGCTTGCCAGAAGTTCCGGGGACTTGTTGAACCTGATCGCGTAGATCAGGGGTAGGATCGCCGAAGGAGTGGAAGTCTGCACAATTGCAATACTTTGTTCCATCCCGCTCATTCCCAGGAGTGTTGTTATGGGAAGGGCCAAAAGGGGTGAAGCCAGCAATCTGATAATTACTCCTGCCATTATTACCAGGATAAATCTTTTCGCCCATTTAAGGGATATATTGGACAGTTGCAGTCCGGCAACCACTATGAACAAGGGGATGGTACCCTCGCTGAAGAGTTCTATTCCCTTGTTCAAGGAAGCAGGCAGTTGTATTTGCCAAAAACAAAACAGCAGTGCGAGTAGCATGGCATACAATATGGGGATTTTGAAGATATCAGCAAGTGCTTCCCTGATGCTCGCCTTGTTGCTGCTTAGGTAAATAGCCAGGGTGGTAAGTGGGATGTTGAAGACTATGAAAAATATCACTGAATAGGCTATTGCCTCTTCCCCGTAAGCGAAATAAATGAGCGGCAATCCGAAGTTGCCAACATTCATCATGGAACAGGCCAGTATAAAGGAAGTTTTTTCCCCTCCCCGCAGTTTGAGCAGGACAGAAATCCCATAGCCCAGGACAAGCAGGGCAATAGTTAAGACTAGCATGAACAGGGCGGGCTGGGCAAAGTCGATAAGGGAAATCCGGTGTCCAATCAGGGAGTTGAAGACAAAGACCGGAGCAAAGGCATACAGGGCCAGATTGCTGATTTGGGCAGTGTCCGGCTTGAAAATCTTGTGGAAGATTACTGCAATGATTATGATAACAAAAATGGGAAAAACGGATTCCCGAAAGATGATAAAAAGTTCCATACGAATTACACTGCTCTGGTTGAGATTTATTACTGCTCGTGTAGAATGTAGTTGTCAATGGGTAAAACTAAATACCCGGATTTAGCAAGTAAAAAAGTAAGTAAAACTCCAAGAGGTATGGCTATGAGGCTATCAAAGAATGCAAAATTTATCCTTGCGGTATGGGTGGGGAAAGCAGTTATTGCACTGGCGACCGCGGGATATGCAGCTGTAAAGAACCGGAAGAGGAAAAAACAGTAACAATTGTTCCTGGAGGTGGATTTGCACGAGGAAAACATATACCGTCCCCTTTTGGAGAAATTTTTTGAAAAGGATATACCGGCTGCAGTCCATATCTTGGAAGGAATGTCCGAAGATGCCGCATCCGAAGTGTTGCAATTGCTTCCCCCGGAACTGGGAATGCGAGCAATCCGGAGGTTGCAGATCAGCTACGTGGCGGATTTATTCGAGCGGTTCCAAGATTCATATTTTCTGGCAGCCGGGGTAGTCTCTCTGTTTGAGGACATCATAGCACAATTGACTATCCTGGCGGTCTTTTTACCAGTGGTTGCCGGACAGGGTGGCAATTCCGGAGCACAGTCCCTGGCAGTGGTCATGAGAGGGATTGTAATGCGCGAGATCCCCAAGGACAAACTCCTGGCCCTGATCTCCAAGGAAGGCAAGCTGGGAGCCATCAACGGCCTGGTTATCGGTGTGGTTACCGCGGGTGTGGCGTATTTGTGGAACGGCAATCCCTTCCTGGGCCTGGTGGTCGGTCTGGGAATGCTGGTCAACCTGATTTGTGCCGGACTTGCCGGGGCATCCATCCCGCTTCTTCTAAAGCGCTTCGGACTGGACCCTGCCCAGAGTTCCAGTATATTCTTGACCACGGTTACCGATGTTGTGGGTTTTTTCGCGTTTCTCGGATTCGCGGTTATTTTCCAGGGATTTTTGAGTTAAATTTTATTCAACTTAACCATTTAAAAATACAAGGAGTTTTGCAATGAAATACGAATGTCCCTGCGGTTACGTATACGATCCCGAGGAAGGGGATTTCCAAACTGGTATAGAGCCGGGCACTCCTTTCGAGGACCTGCCCGAAGACTGGGTTTGTCCCTGGTGTGGTGCGGAAAAGGAATATTTCGAGCCAGTGGAGTAAAAACTTCCTAAAGTTTTACCAATAGCCTCCGAATAGGTAATAAACAAACCAAAAGGAGGCTTAAATGAACTCCGAATCCATTTGGTCAATAGTATCCCGGCTTTCCAATCGCGGCTCTGTGGAAGTGGATGCAATAGTGTCCGAAGTCCTGGAGAAATTCGAGTCTGAGTCCGGCAGCAATGAAAACAGGGCTACAAGTAGTGAGTGTGTCAGTAGTTAAAGAGTGTATGTGTAAGTGACTGTGACTGTAAAAGGCAAGGTGTTTTTTTTAGATCTTCTCACTGGTATTTCTTTTATGCTTAGTTTTGCCCGGGCAGAGCGTGAGGGTTAACTAGCAAATGTTCAAAAATACAAGAATGATATAGTATGCTTATATTCCCTGGTAGCGAACCCCTGATCCGGATGAATGCTGAATCCTTGGAGCAGCAAAGCTCCCCTGGACAAAGGGGAGATTCCGGCAGTGGCAACTCTGCGTTGGCATCTGCGAAGCAAAAAGCCGGAATGAACCAGGTCAAGGTTTTTGACAGTACACAGGATTTCTATGACCTAAGTGATCCCAAGCGCTTGAGTGCCTGGAGCAACTTGGATTCCGAGGAAAAGGCAGGTTTTGTCCGGATGGTGGCGGAGCTGGCAAAAAGGGGTCTGGTGGGGTACGAAATACTGGATGTTCAGGACAAGCCCTACAAGAGCTTTGTCACACCCCAGATAGCTGACCGGGAAGCCTCAAGTGCCCATATATACGATCGGAACGGTTCTTTTAAAAGATTACCTTGATATCTGGATAGCTAAAAGTCTGAAGCTCAAGGCCGTTGGCCAAACTCTAATAACTGGTGGTTGAAGCTTCCCCAGGTTGTGAAGCTGTCTTATGGATGCAGATGTTGTTTTCCTGCAAGTATTTCATAGCAATCCGAATCCAGCCAGGGCATTTTCCAGGGAAGACAAATTGTTGCCCTTGGACAAGCCAAGCAAACTTTCTCCCTGCCTGTCGAAGGAATATATCTGCTCGTCTTCATATAGACTCCCTAAAATTTTAATGTTGGTGTCTTGAACATGATCCGGGATTTCTTCCCCGGGCTTTAAGCGGTTGAACAAAACCCCTTTTTCATGAGGGCCTAGAGTGTTGTCTGCCACTTGGGAGATGGATCCAACAATTTGCGAGCCTTTTATCGAAGTATCTGAAATCAGCAAAAGGTGTGTGACCTTTTCCAGCACCCGCCTGTTCACCTGTTCTATACCCGCTTCTCCGTCAATGACTATATAGTCGAAATTCAGGGAGACTTCTTTTATCAGGTCCTTCAGGAAATTGTTTATCTGGCAGTAGCAGCCTTCTGTTTCCGGTCTGCCGATTCCCAGAAAGGCAAAATTCTGTTTTTCAGCCATTGCATCCAGGATCTCGTAATCAATCCTGGATAACAGGGTTTGTTTATCCAGTTTGGATCCGTCCTTGATTTCGTTTATCAGTTGATTCCTGATATCGTTGACCGTCTTCTTGACTTGCATGTCCAGTGCTATGGACAAACCCAGGGCGGGATCTGCATCTATTGCCAGCACCCTGGAGTTGTTGTTTTCAGACAGGATCTTGGTGACCAGGGCACTGATACTGGTTTTTCCAACTCCTCCCTTCCCGCATAAGGCGATAATTTTGGGATAACTTGTGTACATATCGATATTTCCTTGTGTTTCTATTACTATTGCGAAAGTTTTATACTGACCTTCCTAGATAATCTGGATTTATTTGTTCGCTACTCCGTAGTCGAGATTTGCAGCCGCAGCCGGATGGTCCACTGTGCGACTTGAATATCCAGGCCTCTTGAGGGCTGGACAAAAGTGGACCACCCGGCAAGGCTTAAAGTTGCGCTGTAGTGCTATGGATTGTTTTAAAAGGATTGTTGTTTCATCCTTTTTCTGTGCATCTTCCGCAATTCGACTGTTTCATTGCATACTTCCCGCAGGTCGCAGCTTTCGCAGTCAAAATCCATTTGATCCGCTATCCTGTTCATGGCAATGATGCGGTCTGTGGCCTTTTTTCCTATATCACTCAATTCTTGTACTTCAGATATAGAAGATGTCAGAAACACTGTTTCCACCTTGTGAATGTAGTCTAGTCCCAGATACAAGTTTCTAAGGGACTGGGCCAGGGTTCGGAAATCAAATCCATTCTGCATAGCCCTCTTGCTGATTCTGCTCCATTCCCTCATGTACTGCGAGGCCGCCCGGATCATATATCCTTCCAGGTTGAGGTCGTATCTGGCCAATTCGATTTCCTGATGCCTCTGGTAACAATTGTCCTCGTTGAATCCGCTGCCTCCCAGGATTATCACCTTGCCGAAAGGGAGGCTGGTCTCTTGGGCATCTGGCATATCAGGACCGTTCAATGTGAAAGTGTCCTGATTGACCAGGGAAAGGTCGTTGGTCCAGAGGATAAAGGATACTGACTCCTGCTCCGGACTTCCCAGTTCCACTGCAGTATCGGATTGAAATACTATGTTTTTGTTTGGCTTCTGTGGCCAGGGAGTATGGCTCCCGGTCCCAAGTTCGTGATTTTTTGTTCCTGTGGGCCAATCAGCCATCAATTTGCGCAGTTTGGGGATAAGATCGTCAAATAGTTGAAATTGCATATTGTCTCAGTTGCAGGTTATAGGTTGTATGTTATAAGCTAAAAGCTGAAAGCTGAAAGCTAGAAAGTTTTTTAATTTATAACATGAAAATGTGGTTATGTGATTACGTGATTCTCGCCACTTCGTGGTCGAGATTTCCAAGTGGTTAAGTAAGAACAAGAGCCTAAGGCCTATTGTCCAACCTCCGACTTCTTCTTTCTGTCTCCTGTAATTTGTCCACTGTCCTCTGCCAAAATTGCCGCTCCAATGGCACCGTTTAGCTGGAAATAGGGAATGGATCTGAGCTCGGTCCCAAGTGAGTCCTGCAGGGCCTTGAACATGCCGCGGTTCTTCGCAACTCCCCCGCTCATGACCGCAACCGGTTTTATCTCCAGGCTCCTGGCAAGAGAGGCCGCTCGGTGGGATACAGAGTAGTGCATGGCCCGAACAATGTCCGGGATCTCCTCCCCTTCTCCCACCAAGGAGATTACTTCGGTCTCGGCAAACACTACGCATTGGTTGGAGAGGCTCAGATCTTTTCCGGACTTGTCGTGTATCTCTCCCAGTTCATCCAGCTCCAATTCCAGGGCTTCTGCGATGATTTCCAGGAAACGTCCAGTACCGGAAGCACACTTGTCGTTGTAGATGTATCTCAAGACATTGCCCTGTGCGTCTGTCTTGATTGCCTTGACATCCTGCCCGCCTATGTCGATTATGATCCCTGTATCCGGCTCTTGCCAGACTGCTCCCTGGCTGTGGCAAATGATCTCGGATTCGCAACGATTAACAAAAGGCAGGTTCTTGCCTCCGTAACCGGTTCCAATTATTGCCCCTACATCACCCTTGTCCAGGTTGACTTCCCGCAGGGCGCTCTCCAGGACCTCTTGTCCCGCCTGTTCCGGATGTGCCCGGACTTTCTGAATAGAGGAGCCCAGGATTTTTCCTTGTTCCATTACTACCGCCTTTGCGGTCAAGGAACCCACGTCGCATCCTGCTGTTATCATTTTCTGCCTCCGTTGGAATGGTTTCTGGCCAAAAGGGCGGCGCCCAGTGCGCCGATGATTTGGGGATCAAAACGCCTCAGTTTCTTGATCTTGACTCCCAGGAGATTCTCCAGTGCAGATACTACTCCCTGGTTTTTGGCTACCCCGCCGGTCATGCACAGTTCCCGTTCTATCCCCACGTTGTTGACCATGACCGAGATCCTGCTGGCCAT
>CAJXKR010000027.1 GCA_913055815.1 uncultured Desulfohalobiaceae bacterium
CTCAGCTGCCATATCTTCTCTTTTTCTCTTTTCTCTCTTCTCAGGGAAGCCCAGACTACATCCCCTTTTTCCAGGACCTTTTGGGCATTTCTTATATCCGGCACCTCTTCGTGGGCCCTGGAAGGATCTATCTCCCGGCACCAATGCATTGTCCGTAAATCAATCCAACCAGTGGAGTTGGCAAAACTGACTCTAGCCCCGCTTCTGATCACCTTGTTTACAACAACTTTTATCCATTCACCTTTCTGCAGTTTCTTCTTGCAATTTTTTTGATCACTAGTAAAACTTTTGTATTCTTTCTTGGGCAAATTTTTCAATGCCCCTCTCCATCCCCTGCGCTTTGTAGATGCCACCAGCCCTTTTTGCAGTGCCTCTTCCGCAGCCTTTTGATGCTTTTTGTTTATTGCGGTATATATATTAAGTCCCCCGGTATATGTCTTTTTTTCACCGAAACGGTCCAGTGCCCAGCGGCGAACCTCCTCCAGGTAGTAAGCTCCCACATTCCAGGAAGGATCGGACATGGTTTCAAATTTCAAGTCATACTCCAAGGCGGTTTTGTACTCTTGTTTACTGATCCAACCCTGATCGAGCAACTGCTCCAGTACATACTCCTGCCTTGACTTGGCCAATTCCGGATTCTTGTAGGGGTTATACACGGCTGGTGATTTGGGAAGCCCCGCAAGCATTGCAGACTCTGCCAGATTAAGCTCTGATGCGTGTTTGGCGAAATATTTTCTGGAAGCTGCTTCCACCCCGTAAGCTCCGCTACCCAGGTAAATTTGATTCAGATAGATGGTCAGTATCTCGTCCTTGTTCAAGTGTTTCTCCAGTCTATAAGCAAGTATCGCCTCTTTCATTTTCCTTTTGTAGGTCTGTTTAGAGCTTAACAACAAGGACTTTACCACCTGCTGTGTAACGGTACTTCCTCCTTGAACTATTTTACCGGCTTTCAAGTTCTTTATTGCCGCCCGGAATATGCTTATTAGATCAACTCCGGGATGTTCGAAAAAACTGCTGTCTTCCGAGGCTATAAAAGCCCTGGGTACATGTCTGGACATGTCCTTCAAAGGGGTAAAAAATCTTTTTTGTTTGGAAAGATAACCCAGAACTTTCCTGTTTGCTGTATAAACCGTAGTGGCCAAAGCTGGCTTATAGTCAGTAATAGACTCGATTTTGGGAAGGTCCTTGGCAGCCCAATAGTATACCCCCACTGCGCTTCCAGCTATTAATAAAAGTAAACAAAATACAACTATCAGCAGCCATTTAAAGATTTTTTTTATTTTAATTGCCATATGATTTCAGTAAGGTCTGGTTAATATTTGGAGATAAATTGAAACTTAACAAATGGATAAAATAGTTAGGAATTTGTCTATTATAAATTTTATTGCTTTGATAGCATCTAAAAATCCTTTTATCCTAGCTGTATCTATGGAATTAATGATACTATTTCTTTTTACTCTTATTTATGGGTAGGCTGACTATAACTTCGGTGTTCAAGTATTCCTCAATTTCTTCCGGGGTATAAAAGGCCGGGTCCAAGGTTTCTCTGAGATATGCAGCCCCGCCTCCTAGACCAAGTCCCATAACCAACGTGAAAAACATGATTTTGGAAATATTGGGTTTATAAGGGTTGTTTGGTGGTACAGCAGAGTTAACAACCCTGAATTGCTCTCCCTTCTGTTTTTTTTCCAATTCAGCTGACATTTGTGCATTCAATTTTTTGGATAGGATATCCTGGTAACGTCTTTGGACGGTTTCATAATCCCTCTTTATATCTTTAAGTTGCATGCCAACTTCAGGAGTCTCTTCCACCCTGTTTTTATATTTTTGAATTTCCGCTTCAAGATTTGTCATCTTGTTTTCGTATTTGTTTATGCGCTCCTCACTACGATCCAATTTATTATAAAGTTCTGCTTCTCTTGGAGAACCTCTTGTTTGGGTTTTTTTTCGTCGTTTTTCTTTTTTTCCGCATTTTCATATATTTCCTGCTGCAGGGTCTGTATCCTTTTTTGGAGTTGAACAACATCTGGATGATTTTCTGTAAATTTGATTTTCAAGCTATCCATCTTGTTTTTGAGGTTTTGGAGCTTCTGTTCTTGCTTGCTCAATTTATTTTGTTCTTGGTTACTGTCATTCAGATATGCACGTCTGGAATCCAGATTGTTCAACTGTTGCCTTGTTTGCATAGCCTTTTCTTTTTCCAGTGAAATTCTTTCCTCTAGATTATTACGCTCCTGTCTTAATTGATTGAGAATGTTATTGTTTGTTTGGAGTTGACTAGGAAGCATCCCCATATGTTTCTGTTTAAATTTCTCCAACTTTTTTTCTTTTTTCTTTAGTTTTTCTTTAAGCCGTTCTACTTCAGAAGCAAGAAATTGTGTAGTTCCCATACTCCTTTGTTCCCGATATTGTAAATTTTGTTCAATATACCTTGAAGCCAGAGAGTTGGCCACTTTTGCTGCTATTTCGGGATCATTCCACTTAAAACTGATTTCAAAGGCTTGCTTGCCAGCTTTTAAACTAACATTTATCTTGTTTTCTCTTATATTTTGTATCAGTCCGTACAAGGATGAAGAATCATTATTTTCTTCGTTTTTTTTGGAAGTCATCCCCAGCAGTTCTTTGAAATTCTGTTTGATTATATATATTGGTTCGTCTTTTCTTGCAGCTTTTTGGCGGGCATACAAATCATATTCCTTTATAATCTTTTCCAGGTTGGATCTACTGGTAACTTGCTGGTTAATACTCCTCAGTCTTTCCCGAAGACTTTCTGTGATAGTTGATTTTACATAGTAGTTTGGAACTTTTTGTTCTTCTACCAAAATTAATGTCTTAGCCTTGTACATCTTCGGAGTAAGAGCGAGGTAGGAAGTACCTCCTAATAGGCAAATAATAAAGGGAAGAGCAATCCAGAACCAACGTCTCCTTGCTATTTCCAAATAGGGTAGAAAATCGAACTTAGGAATTTGCACCATAATTATTCATTTTTTTCAGTAAGTTTAATTGCAATGGTATGTGCTCGGTCAAAAAAATAAGAATCTTCAACGCTAAAATTTTTTGACATGCAAAACAAAAGAGCAGTCAATCAAAAATTTAGGTATCACAATCCATGAATGAAACGAGATTGGTAAATTGTCTAACACCATCCCACTCGATAAAGCCGGCACAAAGTAAGGTTACGAAAGTGCACAGAGATGCTGAATTTGAGTAGTTTGAGAAAGCAAGTAAATTTTGACTAGCTTTCAACTCATTAAATATAATGTCTTACCCGGACCAAAATAGCTTATTTGAACAATATTACCGGCGTTTAAAAAGCGAATTTGTTTCTCCTCATAACCTTTTTTATCTTTTTCTGACCGGTCCAGGCTATTTCATTCGTTTGCATGTTCACCAATTCCAAATCTACCTGATAAAAGGTAACTCTCTTACCCCCAGCTTGATTTACAATAGAACTGATTGTACCGGTGAGGGCAAAATCCGCCCCGGTTTCCTGACCCATTTCAGCCCGGGTATCCTCCCTGGCATGAATATCCTGATCCCTGCGTTCTTCCCTGATCTGTTCCCTGACAACTCCTCCCACTACAAAATCTATTTTTCCGGAACGCAGGGCTGCCCTGCGCAAGTCGTTAATAAAGGTGTCCACTGCAATATGTACGTGGGATTTATTCTGAACTCGTTTTAATATCACTGTGGGAGTTTCACCTTTGTGTTTTTCCCGGAATTTCTCCACCCATGGATAAGTAAGCATATCCGAGATCATATCCTTGGCCACCAACCTGGAATCAGTATCGTTCCAGCGAGTGGAAAGATCCACTGTTGTGTCTGTATCCAGCCGACTAACTTGTGTACTTGCACAGGAAAATACCCCTAACAGTAAAAACAGGGTCACACATCCAGCCAAGACCTTTTTGACTCTTGCAGAGGAATTTCTGTGTAATGCTCTGAAATCCTGATATGTCATTGGTGTTATATTGGGATACCCAGTTGCAACTGAGAAACTTAATAAAAATTTGGATTCCAATTATCTAAATATTTCTCGAGCAACATTTTTATCGTTATTGTAAGGTATCATGTTTTGCCTATTAATCTTTATCTTCCTCTATTACAAACTCTGCCCTCCTGTTTTTAGCCCATGCTTCTTCGTTGTGCCCCTCTACTAGAGGTTTCTCCTCGCCGTAACTAACGCAGCTCAACCGCGAAGGATCTATCCCCAGAATTATCAAGTATTCATAGGCAGCCTTTGCACGTCTTTCTCCCAGTGCTAGGTTGTACTCTTCGGTACCTCGCTCGTCACAATGGCCTTCAATAGTTAGTTTTATGTCGGAATATTTCTCAAGAAGCTCGGCTTTCTTCTTCAATTTTGCTCTAGCCTCTGAACTCAATTGATAAGAATCAAAAGCAAAATGAATGCGCTGCCTTATTTTTTGCTTATTTTTTGCCAGTTTTCTTTCTTGTTTTCTCTCTTTTTTTCCCTCTTCCTTTAACTTATACTCTTCAACTTGTTCCTTTTCTGTTTTTTTCTTCACCTGTTTGGATTTCTCATCCTCTGCCGTTGCATTGACAGTTTTCTGTTTTGAATCTTTCTCAGTCTTATTCTTGGTCTGAGTTCGATCTTCAACTGGTGGCTGCTTCTGTGCACAGCTTATCAGAATCAAAGAGATCAAAAATATACAAAGGATTCCTGTAACATACTTAACAACATGTCTCATGCCTAAACTCCTTTATTTTTACGATAACCGGCCTTAATAGCTTATAAGCAAAAAATTGTTTACCCCAATAAATCATTAATACTCTGATACTCTTAACTATCGACGATTAAAAAATACGATATCTGTCCATCCAGCCAAATTATTATTCATAAGGTTCCACTCCGCTTTCTGGTAAAATCGAGTGGAAAAGATCCTCTTTTACATGGCAAATTAGTTCAACAATTCCTTCCTCAAGTTAAATAATCGTGGGCATATCTTGTCGTCATTGTTTTTTTCTCACATTCTTGCAATGCTTACAGACTTCCAATCTTTTTTGGTTGCTTTTGCATTGTGCCCTGGTGATATTTGCTTGAAGCAGATGACAACGAAAGGTGTTTTGATTAACCCAATATTCTTTTTCTGTCTTTTCACAACGTTTCATATTCTATTTTCTCCGAGGTGAATATTTGTACTTACTCAATTCCCTTTTTGAACTTATAATAATATTTATTTCATCAACATTACTGAATAATTACAATTTTGTAAGAGAGTTAATCCAGATAAGAATTTTATAAACAAGATCTCAACTGTTTATTAATTATTGGTCAAATGACCTGGAGGGATTCTCTTCCAAAAATGAAGTGATTTTTGCTGCATCTTCAAACTCTAACACTTTCTGTAAGGTATCCCTTTCTCTAGCGATTTGAATTTGCCTAATATAATCTTTTACCACAGGTATTGCTCTCGGACTTATACTCAATTCATCTGCACCCATACCCAAAAATAGTCTGATGCAATTGAAACTGCTTGCAGCCTCACCGCAGATACTCACCAAGCATCCAGACCTTTTGCATATTGAAACCACCTGATTGATCATATTCAGGACGGAAGGGTGGAGGGGATCATACAAGTGGGAGACTTTATGATTATTTCGATCAGTTGCCAGTGCGTACTGGGTTAAATCATTGGTTCCAACGGATACGAAATCTATATAGT
The DNA here is from genome assembly GCA_913055815.1 of uncultured Desulfohalobiaceae bacterium. Classification (GTDB taxonomy): domain Bacteria; phylum Desulfobacterota; class Desulfovibrionia; order Desulfovibrionales; family Desulfothermaceae; genus CAJXKR01. The sequence continues at coordinate 5,685 of CAJXKR010000027.1, forward strand.
GCAAAATGTGGGGCAAGATAAAAATCACAGCAGGGACTTCAACCATTATACCAATGGATATGTTTTCATCAAAATCATATCCTTGATCTTTCAATATCTTCTTTTCCTTTTCTATTAGATGCAGAAAAGTTTTTATTTCGTTCACTGTTGTAACCATGGGTATTAGGATCCTTACAGGTCCCAGCACCGAACAGCGAAGTATGGCTCTGACTTGACTTCTGAGCAAATGCTCAAGTTCAAGGCTCTTGCGTATACCTCGACAACCAAGGGCGGGATTCGGCTCCCTGAATTGCTCATTTGCAGGGCAAAATTTATCTCCGCCCAAATCAAGAGTACGTATGGTAACAGTTTTGCCAGATGCGTTTCTTACCACTTGCTCAAAGATTTCGAATTGTTTTTCCTCTGATGGTAGGGAATTTGATTCCAGAAAAGGTATTTCAGTGCGGAAGAGACCTATATGATTCGCCCCGTATTCATGCACTAGTTCGGTTTCAGATACGTGAGCTATGTTGGCACCCAAAAACACGAGGGTTCCATCTTTATCGCGTGCTTTCTGGTTTTTGATTTTTTTTAATCTACTAAGATAAAATTGTCTTTCCTGTTTCAAGCTTAAGTATTTCTTTTGAATAAAATGCGGTGGATTTATGAATACTTTCCCTGAACTGCCTTCCAGGAGAATCTGGTCACCTTCCTTGACTGCAATATTTTCATGGACAATTACTGCGGGAATATTTAAAGATCTTGCCAAAACCATGGCATGCGATGTAGAACCTCCCTGGTTGAGTAATATGCCTGTAAGGTTGGGCTGCTTAACTTCTTGCAGATCAAGGGGGGAGAGTTCGGAAGCTACCAGAATAGTCGGACGATTAAATACTGTCAGGTATGGATTGTCATCGCCAATGATATTACGGAGAACACGACGTCCCACATCACCTATAATAGTACTCTGTTCACTAAAATTATCCTTGTTCAAAGAGCGAAAATAACTAATGTACTCCTCAACTACTTTTTTCAGGGAAAATTCCGCTGCAAAACCTTTGCTTATTATCTCTTTGATTCTGTTGCTAAAGGTTTTATCCTGTAATATAAATATATGTATCTGGATGATTTCTTTTTCCTGTTTGTTCAATTTCTCTGACTTGTTGAACAATCCGAACACCTCTTTTTCCGATAACCTGAGAGCCTGTTCAAATCTCTCGATTTCGGTATATGCATCGCAATTTTCCACGTACTGGGTTTGATCAAAACTAAAACGCTGCGCATGAAAGAGTGCCCGACCTTCTGCTATCCCCTCGGAAGCTGGAACAGCATCAACTACTCTTTGCAATTCAAAACAGTTATAATTTTCAATTCTACTATTGCCTGTTTTGTTCAAAGTACTCCGCTCGTATGAAAGCCTCATATGAAATCTCCTTAAGCTATATAATGATTTTCTTGATCAAGAATTGTAATATCAGAAAGGAATTACAGACAAATTACCTGGAGATTACATGTTTGAAACATGGACAACTGTAAGGATTCAGGGAGAAAAAAATACTTCTGGTTCTACCGAATAAACAGACAACAAGAACAGGGGCAATGTTTGATAACTTGAATAAAATGGAATGAGGTAGGTTGCGGGATGTGAACATCATTAATTGCCCAATGCAAGAAACCTTTGTCTGGACATGGATATCTTAAAATCTTAATAGTCTTGCGGAAAAACCTGCGAGAAGAAAATTGCATAGTGTATAATCTCCTGTTTGCCTTTTCGGGGTGAAAGTTGATTGCCGGTATATTTTATTCAGAGTTGTGAGTTTGAAATGCATCTTCCACAAGTTCCGGGGATAGCTCTTTAATGGATGAGCTAAAGTGCCAGCGCAATTTGTTTTTTAGCCGGGACTCTATCTGCCTGATCCTTTCTCTGGAGACGCCGAAGTTTGCCGAAATCTCTCTTAGGGATCTGGGTTCTTGAGCCAAAAGACGTTCGTGCAATATTTTTTGTTCCCTTTTTGGAAGATGGGGTAATAGGGTTTGAATACTCTGATTAATCTTGGAAGTTAATTCTTGTTTGGACAGTAGCTTTTCGGGATCATCTTCGCGGCTGGGGATAGTATCCAACCGAGTGACCAAGGTGTTTTCTTCTATGGGTGTATCCAGGGAGAGGTCTGGCTGTTTCATGCGTTTGTCCATTTCCATGATGTCATCTTGTTTCACATCGAGAGTCCTGGACAAATTGTAAGCATTAGCCTCAACACCCTGAGTTTCCAATCTCCTCTTTTCCTTGCCCAAATTGTAAAAAAGCTTGCGTTGAGGCTGAGTAGTCCCTACTTTAACTTGTTTCCAGTTATTCATAATAAACTTGTGCATGTAGGCCTTTATCCAATAGCTTGCATAATAGGAAAATTTACTGCCCTGGTTGGGATCATATCTATGTAGGGCTTTTAGAAGGCCTTCATTGCCTTCCTGGACAAGATCCAATAGGTCGTGCTGCCATTTGGAATTAAAATCAAATGCAAGTTTGACCACCAAACGCAAATATGCATTTATAATTCTAGATGCAGCTTGTTTGTCATTGTGATAATGAAGCTTGTCAAATAATTCGAGCTCTTCTTCTTGTTCGAGTAAAGGATAACTTTGCACTCTGCTTAAATATGCTCTGAGTTTATCTTGGGTTTGTTTTCCCCTATTTACAAAAGAATTGGAATATACTTGATCTTGAACTACTTGTATTTCATCTATTTTCTTTTCGAACATAAGCAACTCTCTTTTAAAATAAATTTTACATGATATTATATTTTCCGGATCACTCTTGAAATTTTATTCCAGAACCATCTTGAACAAATTTATAATTATTTATATAACAGGCATAGTTAACACAGAAATTACCCTGGTATTACAATATTGAAATGCAGATTTTGCGATATTTTTTAAGGTTGTATTCACATAAAATTACACAAAACTTACAACAATATTTCAAAATTGAAAGATAAGAAGAATCTTAGAATAGAATCTACGTTTCTGAGCCCCCTTTAATCCCGATCTATCCGTATACCTTTACCTTCATTATGTTTTAGTCAATTCTCTTGGGTTGGTTGTCATCCCGGCCGACATTAATTATATTCTAAAATAGAATAATTTGTTGTAATGAGGTGATCATACCATGATCTACGGAACTTCCTATCTCCCCAATTACTTTCCCTACATGGGTTTCGAGAATTCCTATTTCAACAACATGTATTCCACTTACATGAACCGGCAGGTAGAAAGCAGGCAGGAAGAAGTGCTCGAACCCAAGCAGCAGAAGATGGATAATTACCAGAACCGCAAGGATATTTACAATGAGATGGAATCCAAGCTGAATACGGTTTTCCAAAAAGCGGATCAAATGGACGAAAAATCAGATTTCGACGAGTATTCTGCGACCTCATCCAATACTGCTGTCCTTACAGCGAGTGCAAATTCCAGCACCAGGGAAGGCAGCTACGACCTGTCGATTTCCAATCTGGCCAAATCCCATGATATGCTGCTCGGAGTGGATGACGGCGATTCCACCACGGGAGTAACCGCCGGAATCAGTGATCCTTCTGATACCAGCATGATTTCCGACGATACCACCCTTTCTTTTTACCACAACGGAAATGAATATTCTTATAAGACAGACAGCGAAACTACATTGAACAGCCTGGCAAGCCGCATTAGCGATGCCGAGAACGGGGTGTACGCAGACGTGGTAAACATTGGTTCCGACAGTAGCCCGGAATATGTAATGAAATTGGGAAGCCGGGAGACAGGTGCGGGAGAAAAAAGGATAACTACAGACTCCGGAGGTACCAATCCGGGCGTAAATTTTTCCTCAACGCTTTATTCCGGGAACTCCACTGAACAAGAGACGGTCCAACCAGGTGAAAATTCGGCATTCACTGTTGACGGCACTAGTTATACCAGGACCGGCAATACAGTTGACGACGTAATTGAGGGGGTCAGCCTTGGCCTGCTGCAGGAAGGCAAGAGCGCTACTGTCGATGTTACTCTGGATAAGGAGGCAATAGCGGATAAGGCAAGTGACTTGGTGAGTGCCTATAATGACTTTCAATCCTTTGTAAATGACAAGACCGGAGTTTCAGCTCCGCTCACCAACGACTCCCTGGCGGGTCGAGCCGCAAATGAGGCTGAAGAGATCATGACCGAAAGGGTTGTCGGAGCTATCGGGGAAGACTATCAGTACCTATCTGAAATCGGAATACACACCTCCAGCGGCGACAAGCTTGAGTTCGACCACTCCCAGTTCAAGGAAGCCCTGGAAAACAATCCCCAAAACGTACGCGAACTTTTTACTGGAGATCTAGGTGTTGCCGGTGGATTGAAATCTTTTGTAAACGAATATTCCAAATCCTATAATTCGGATATTACAGAAAAAATACAATCCATTGACGAGCAGTTGCAAAGCCTAAATGACGAGTATGCTGCAGCAGAAAACAATATGGGTTATTACCGCGAGAGCATCACCCAGAAATACAGCAATATATCCATGAACATGGTGGGAATCCGTACAAGCGGGATTCTGCTAAACAAATTCTTCGATGTTTGGGGATAATGGATGAAAGGAATTGATATCACCGAAACATTTTATTGGATCCTTGGATATGTGAAACAATAGTAATTGTGTTACATGTTGGGAATTGAATCCAACTCAAAACTCAAACGAATTCCATAAAAAGTTGATTAAATAAAGATTGTACAAATTGTAGGTATTTTAAGATACACTCAGAGAGGAGCAGATAACTTGACAGCTGAAGGAAACATATCCATCAGGTATAAGTTCCCGAATCATGACGAACTCAGGGATGTGGCACAGGAGCATTCTTTCGAAGATCTCGCTTCTATGGCCCAGGTGTTGACGCAGGGTAGGCGGGATTACTCTGAGTTTGTGCCCTATGCTCAGATATGGGCTCACTACCTTTTTTCGCGCATAAGTGATGTTCGGTTCAGTTTTTGGCTCTTAGAGTACTACTACCGACAAGGCATCCCGGACGAGGAATGGTGGATCTCGCCGGGACGTGCAGGATCGTCAATTGAGTACTTCCCCCACTTCAATGACAATGATTACGCCACGAAACAACTATTCGATTACTTTACGGACTGCTTCTATCTTCACTTGTTCGCCACTTGGGACGCAATTGGACAGTGGCTCAACTCGTTGTTCAATCTGGAACTAGGGATCGATGAGGTGCATTTTCTAAAGGTGGTCAAGAAACTCAAGCAAAAAAACCACGATCTCTATTCAGCTCTAATGTCTATAATTTCAGACAGAAGCTTCGAAGAGGCAACTGCTCTGAGATATACTATCGTCTACAGGCTTCATCCTGGCTTGGTGGGATCGGGCTTCATGTGGGAAAATGAGAGCACACTAACAATTGGGGTGGGCGAGTACACGCCCTCCCACCACGTGCGAGACAATGCGTTTGCTTCCATGACGCTATTGCAGAAGACATTGGAGGAAATCAACAGAAATATATAACCATCGTTCGAAGGTGCTGAATCCCGAAGGTCAGTTTGTTCAGCAGGAAAAACTCAACGAATGGTTTGATTGGAAAACCGGAACATGGGTAAAACCCGCATTAGATACCGTTAAAATCTGGTGGGTCATGCTAGTCGTTTTGACTTGAGTAGCTTAAATGAGGTCCCGAATGTTGATTTACCTACATATAAAGTGTGACAAAAAACTAGTAACATAACTAAACTCAACATAAGTCCTATATTTCGCTAGTAGACCAAAGCCCTGGAAATGTGAAGAATGTCGATTCTAGGCCCCATATGCTGGATTTTTAAATGAGAGCTGTTCCCAAATTTTCAACCACCAATTTACAAAATCAAACATTTTTGCAATAGTTTGTGGAGACTAGCATTTCTATTGCGAGGTATCTTGCAGGGTCTGGACTACTATAGATAAGGCACGTTGTCGATTTATCGTCACTGGCTGATTTCTGAATGAAAACTCATCAAATTGGCTTAGGAAGAGATACAGTGACAAATGTCCCTTTTTGGCTGGATGATCTCCAGGTAAAAGAGCCATCCATAGCTTCGGTCATGAGTCTAGCACTATAAACACCCAGCCCTGTCCCTTTTTTTTTGCCGGATGTAACGTATTTCTCACCAAACACCGGACTTATATGCTCAGGTACAACGCCATAGTTGTGAATGGAAATATATTGATTTTCCTTTCCAGAAGACAAGGTTACACTTATATCACTATCTTTAGAAGAAGCTTCGAATGCATTTCTTATCAGATTGGAAAGTATAGAATAACAAAGCATTTCCTCTCCCCAAACATAAAAAGAACTGGTGGAGTTTACCTCTTGTTCAGCGACAACCTGTAAACTTAGCCTGGAGTCTTTAAATTCCGAACAAATCTCTTTCTCCACTCTTTGTATGATAGACAGGATATCAACTCTTTCCGGATCACATTCGTAGGTTCCCTGCTCCATTTTATAAAGGCTCAAGGTCATATCGATCATACGCAGCATTCTATAGCCGGAATCTTGAATATAACCCAGGTATTCTCTTTGTTCCTCGGTAAGATTATCATCCATCAGCAATACTTGGGGCAAACCAATTATACCATTTAAAGGGGTTTTAAGATCGTGCCTGGTAATTCTTTCGATATCCTCCTTAAGTCTTTCTGCTTCCTTTTTGGAAGAAATATCCCGAGCAAGAGCCAGGGCACAGTTTTCACCTTCATACTTGACAAGCCTAATACTTACATCAGTGGGAATTTTGTTTCCGTCCCGGCAGATATGAGTAGTCTCAAGTTGAAGACTGCCTCTTTTCAATAATTCTTTGTACAATTCGGCATGTTCAGAGTCTATGTCCAAATCCTCCACCTTCAAAGTCTTGAAGTGTTCCAATGAATAACCATAACGTCTGCAGGCTTCCCTGTTGACATCCCGAATAAGTCCACCTTGATCGACAACGAACAATGCATCATTCAAATTCTCTATCAATACCCTGTATCTGCTCTCCGATTCCTTGAGTTCTTCTTCCGCCAGTTTTCGCTTGGTAATATCAATATGGGCGATTAACACATTCGATCTTTTAGCGTTTTCCAGAGGCGATGCCCTCATCATGAACCAGCGTTTTTCCTCTGGACTGTGGCAGGGATATTCCAGAAAAAAGACATCCTTTTGCTTGGCTAAAATTTCCCGAATACCTTGAGCAACTTTTTGTGCATCTTTGTCCAAGCCACGTTCAGAACACAGTTTGTCGCATACATTCAGGTAATTTCTGCCTATACCATAATCCTCCCATTTCATGCCATTTTTATCTGCAAATTCCCGCCAATATTTGTTGACGGCAATTATTACTCCACTTTGATCAATTACTGCAATATGATCTGGCAGCGCATCTATAGTGGCCTGATGTCTGGCTTTCACCTCGTAGGCATTTTCAATTCTGATTCTTTTTTGGGAATCTTCAGTATGCATAATTTTTTTGAATTATTTTCACTGTTATCAACCAAGGCACAACGCAACAAGAATAAAAGTTAACTGTGCACAAATCTTGGAGTATTGGAAAAGAAATTTGTCTATATATAAACTTAATTTATTTACTTGATGCTATCTTTGAGAGATTTGCCAGGATTAAATCTTACGGTGTTGCTTGCCGGGATGATTATCTTCTCTCCGGTCTGGGGATTCCTACCCTCTCTCCTTGCGCTGCTCTACTTTAAAAGTACCGAATCCGGCCAAGCGTAGATTGTCACCGCTTTTTAAATCCTCCTCAATAGCATTCGGGAAAGCGTTAAGAAATGTTTCGCTGCTTTTCTTAGTAAATTTTGTGTATCACGCAATTTTATCGATTAAAGTCAGATTTTGTAGCCATATTATCCTTTTTTGTATGATCACAATTTAAACTGCCTTATAACAAAATAGGTTTGGTTATTCAAATACAAATCCTATAACCGATAACTCTTTAGTTGTCCAATCCTTGGATATGTTGGGATTGCAATTCTAGTGACTTCATATGTTGGAGATATTAATCCCAAAAAATTCCAATTTTCCATTATCAATTTACAAAAACAAACTTTTTTGCAATGCTGAGTGAAGACTAGAAATTGTATATCGAGGTTTTCTAGAGGATCTGGACTACTGAATATCCCAGCACGAAAGCCACGGGTTGGCAATTATATATTACCTTCCTTACTGCTGTATTTTTTGCTTCAAAAATTCTTCAGCTATCCAAAAACAAGTATACCACATTATTGAGCCTTAATCCAGCCAAATTGAAAATATTAGATTTGTGTAAAATAAAATTTAATTAAGTATTGACTTAACTAAATAAACTACCTACGATTTAATAAAAGCAAATCAAAAATGGAGGCTTTAAATGGATTCTGAACTGCTCACAGGCCTTAAGGCGTTGGCACATGAGACTCGCCTGCAAATGGTGGAGTTGCTTTTATCCCAAAATCTTTGTGTAGGAGCGCTAGCCCATAATTTGGGGATATCCAAGGCAGCAACTTCGCAGCATCTGCAAATTCTTAGAAAGGCGGGATTGGTTAAAGGAGAAAAAATTGGCTATTGGACACATTATGCAGTTCAAGAAAATGCATTGCAATTGTTGGGAGAAAGACTCAAGAACCTCCATAAACAGACAAACGGATTAAAGGATCTAAATATTGATATTTTTTTTAATGAAAATTCGAACTCAAAACAAGGAGGTGAATAGCCATGTGTGAAAATTGTTGTCAAAAGCCGGAAAATCTTAAGGACAAGCCGGAAGATTGCTCTCCAGAGCAGATCAGGGAGTGTCACGGTGATCAGGTAGAGCATCCCTGTACCAAGGATCAGGACCGGGACTAAGCACTAGAATGAAAGGGCGGTCTCTTTTTTTTAAAAAGGGGCCGTCCCTAGTTTAGAACGGAGTGGGGAGCATGTTTTTTCAGGCTGTTTTGTTGTTCGCTATTTTTCTTATTGCCCTGGTACTGACCATGGTGGGTCTTGGCGGGGGGTTGCTATTTTCTCCCCTCTTTGCCCTGCTTGGATTTGAAAAGTCAATGGTTGCTTCCACTTCACTATTTTTGAATCTGGCAGGGGCTGCATCCGCAGCCAGCATCTACCTGCGCCGGGGTATGATAGATTATCCTGTTGCTCTGCCACTTTTGGCCGGAGGCCTAACCGCTCCCTTGGGGGCCCTGGCCAATCAGCACATAGAGACCAAGACTTTTACACTCATATTGGCTATAGTGGTTTTGTTCGGTGCCCTGCGTATGCTCTTCTCACCCAAGGGGCAAGTTCAGGAGCAACAAGGCAGTAATTTAGGAAGGGCAGTAGGCAGCGGCGCGATCGGGCTGGCTATCGGTTTCATGTCCGGGCTATTGGGCATTGGGGGTGGTGTCTTTATAGTGCCTTTGCTCATTTACGTGCTCAAGGTCCCCACCAAGACTGCAGCTGCATCGAACACCCTGGTCGTTTGTTTTTCTTCCCTGAGCGGCTTTGCTAGCCATGCCGCCATGTCCTCGATCAATTGGCCCTTTATACTGCTGGCCGCACTCTTTTCCTTTGCTGGGGGACAAGTTGGATCAAGACTAATGGCTGAAAAGCTTCAAGGCAGAACTGTGAGGCTCATCTTCGTAGCGGTGCTGTTCTTAATGAGTGCCCGGCTCCTCTACAAGGCCCTGTTTTGACATTATATTTGTAGCTAACAGGAGTATTCAATGAAAGAAGCCATAGCAGTTGAAAATATCGCAAAACGATTTGCAGATGTTGAAGCCGTAAATGATATTTCCTTTACAGTGGACAAAGGGGAATTATTCGGGTTTTTGGGACCCAACGGGGCAGGTAAGACCACAACCATCAATATGCTTACCGGCCTGGCTCGCCCGGATTCTGGGACAATGCGAATCGGCGGCATTGACTGTACTAACAGGACAATGCGTGCCCAGCAATTAATTGGCGTGGTGCCGGATGAAAGCAATTTGTACCCGGAACTTACTGGTTTTGACAACTTGTGTTTCTGTGCTGCGCTTTACGGACTGTCAAAGAAGGAAAGGCAATCCCGGGCACGTGAGCTACTAGAAGCCTTTGGTTTGACTCAAGCCGCCAATAGACGTTTTGGATCATATTCCAAGGGCATGAAGCGTAAACTCACCATTGCTGCAGGGATCATCCACAGGCCAGAAGTTTTGTTTCTCGACGAGCCAACAACTGGCATAGATGTGGCCAGCGCCCGGCAGCTGCGTCAACTCATCCATGACCTACATCGATCTGGAACAACTATATTTTTGACCACGCACTATATTGAGGAAGCGGAGAGGCTTTGCGACCGCATTGCATTTATTGTATCCGGCAGAATCATTCAGGTAGATAGCATAGAAAATTTGTTACAGCCGTTTCAGGCAAGGTACGTAGTACAAATTACATATGAAAATACTGCAAATGGAACAATGGAGAGGCTATCTAAGGAATTTCCCTATTTGGAATTTTCTTCCCCAAAAAAGGGCATAATCCAGGTTGATGGCAATAAACCCATTCAGGCCGGTGCGATTGTCCATTTCCTGGAAGATTTGGGAGTGGAGGTTTCCGAGGCCAAAAAAATCAGGGCTACCCTTGAAGACGTCTTTGTAAGGATTACGGGAATAGAGGCAAATGCCATGCGGGAAGACAAGGAACAAGGAGGAATGGGATAATGAAACTCTGGATCGCCTTTTTTAATATTCTGGCCAAGGACATGCGAACCTATTACCTGAAGCCTCCAAATATAAGCTGGGGTCTGATTTTTCCTCTGGCCTGGACCGCCATGTTCTTCATAAAGACCGGAAGCGGCCTCGGGAGCATACCCGAGCTTCTACCCGCTGTGGTGGCCCTGTCCATTCTTTTTGGATCTACTTCACTTTTGGCAGTGACCGTTACCTTTGAAAAGAAGCAAAGATCTTTCGAGCGGCTTCTGCTTGCCCCCGTCCCGCTCGAGCTTCTTATGCTCGCCAAAACCAGTGGGGCGATCATATTCGGGATAGTGAACGCCTTCGTGCCGGTAATTATGGCTGCTTTTTTGATGGACCTGTCCCAGGTGGCCTGGTCTACCTTCATCCCGGCAGTAGTTCTGATTGCCGTGACATCGACCTTCCTGGCTCTTTTCATCGCCGTGGCCGTTAGCGAAGTCTTCGAGGCCCAGACCTTTTCCAACTTCTTTCGCTTTCCAATGATCTTCTTCTGCGGACTGTTCTTTCCTGTTCAGCAGCTGCCTGTGCTTCTGAAGCCCATCTCCTATGCCCTGCCCTTGACCTATGGAGCTGATGTGCTGCATGGATCTGTGCACGGAAGCCATATCATGCCGTTTTCAGTTGATCTGATAATATTGACTGCCTTTTGCATCGGCCTGTTTTTCCTTAGCCTCCGCAACATACGCAAGCATTGGATTGCATGAGCTTTGTACTTGCTTAATGGTAGGGTAAAAAAACAGCGGAGACAGAATGTACAGTGATCACGAACTTATGCGGATGACTGGGCAGGGCGATGTCCGGGCTTTCGAACAACTCGTCCTTCGTTATCAGGATCAGGTCTGGCGGTTGGTCTACCGTTTTATCAACAACAAGTCAGATGCGGAAGAATTGGCCCAGGAGTCCTTTCTGAAGATATTCCGTACAGCCGGGAAATACAAGCCTTCGGCACAATTTAGTACTTTTCTTTACCGGGTTGTGGTCAATACCTGCCTGGATCACACACGCAGAAAAAAGACCAATCAGGATTTGGGTGAACATACCGATGAAAACCCTTTGCCCTTTGAGGTTGTGGAGAACAGGGAACGAAAGGATGCAGTACAAAGATCCCTGCGAGTCTTGCCTGAAAGGCAGAAGATGGCGGTTGTGCTGTACTATTTCGAAGATTTTTCATTCCGGGAAATTGCCGATCATCTGGACACAACCCCAAAGGGCATAGAACGCCTCCTTGCCCGGGCCAGAAGAACACTGGAAAAAAGATTGAAGAATTTTTTACCGGATTGAAATTTTTTTCGGGGGATATCGCTCTTTGTATCGTTTAATTCAACAAGGAGACAAAAAAATGTTTTGTAACAGGGCAAGAATTTGTCTGCACCGTTATCTGAGAGATGAACTCTCACCAAGGCAAAAAAAGAGAATCGAGGACCACCTGCAAAAATGCCCAGAATGTAGAAAAAAACTGGAAACAACAAGACAATTTACTGGGATTTTTGGTTCAATTAGCTCTTTTCCCCCTGTTCCAGAGGATTTCGCCAGCCGAACCGTCCTCAGGGCGATACAGGAAAACAAGGCCCAGAGCAGGCAGGAGGTTTCAAGATATTATTTTTTGTTACCCCAAACCAGGACAAGATTGTGGCGGGCTGCAATAGCCGCTGCTATCGTGCTGGGTCTTGGCCTGGGTTCTTTCATGGGGCGGGCTACATGGCAAAAGCAGAGCATGCAGGTTTTGTCCCCGGTGGAAAAACAGGAGCAGATTGATCCCCTGGCCACAATCGGGCTGGAGTCCTGGTCTGACAGTTCCAGGCAAACCTTGAGCGATTCTTTTGTCCAATTGGTCTCTGCCTCGGATATGGACAACAAAGGAGAAGGAAATTGAAAGGAAAATTAATGCTTTTGATCCTGATCAGTTCCCTGGTTCTGAACCTGGCATTCATAAGCACATGGGCGTTCAACTACTTTTATGATTCCACTTTTGCAAATAGCAATCAGCAATCCAAAAGTGCGGGTGAACAGGAGACATGGTCCCCGCTGCATAAAAAACTCGGGGTAAGTGAAGAGCAGTGGGAAAAAATTGAGCCCAAAATGAAAGAGTTCCGGGAAAAAATCCGCAAACAGCGCAGTAAAATGCAGGATTTGCGATTGGGTATGCTGGATATCCTTTCCGCTTCCAGGGTGGACAAAGAAGCCATGCAAAAACAGCAGGAAAAGATTTTCCGGGCCAAGCGCAGTATGCAGGATATAGTTCTAAACCATATTCTCCAGGAAAAGAAACTGCTCACGGAAAATCAGACAAAAGAAATGTTCAACATGCTCAGAAACCGGATGGGCCATCAGGGCAGCAAAAAACCGATAGGCACAAACGCCACCAAGGAAAGATGTCCTGGTGCTGCAGGTATATTGGGAAATATCAGGGAGTAGGTGTTTTTATGAGGTTCAGCAAAAA
>CAJXKR010000028.1 GCA_913055815.1 uncultured Desulfohalobiaceae bacterium
AGGAAGAAGGCAAGCATAGAGATTTTATATAGACTATCTTTTTCCTGAAAGGGCAGGGTGAGCTTATTAAATAAATGTGCATCTTTATAGTACACATATGTTGACTTATGGTTTACATGTGCTAGTTTGTTTCTAGTTGGCCGAGGTTAATCAGAACAAGTAAAAGGGAGAGCGTAGATGGGTAAGTATTTGAATACAAGACAAACGGCCGAGGAGTTCGGAATAAGTGCGAAAACTTTACAGAACTGGAGGGCCAAAGGCTATGGCCCTCCGTACCGAAAAACTGGATATAGGACTATTCATTATCGTTGGGCAGAAGTCGAAGGTTGGCTCGATAGTTATCTCGTGAGGACGTATCAAAAACCCCGTCTAAAGATTTAACTGCATCTCTTTTTTGGTCGGGCATAAGGTGGCTATATCTTTCTGTCATGGTTATACTTTTGTGGCCTAAAAGATCACGTATAATTGACAAAGGCCAACCCTTCATGGCCAAATGGGAGGCGAATGAATGGCGTAGGCAGTGGAATGTGACCTTGTGCCGGGGATCTGTAATACCTTTATTAAACAACTCATCCACGGTCTTTGTGAACAACCTTGGGGGCTTATTTCCTGCCCCCTTGTACCGTGGAAATAGATAATCTTCATATCCTTTCCGTCTATCAAGTATTGCTTGTACAGCATCTGTTATATATGCTGTCCCTGTCTGCTTATTTTTACGGTCTGGTATACGAATCACTCCCCCATCGAAGTTGATATGTTGCCAACGTAGCTTGTAGATTTCTCCCAGTCTCATCCCTGTCCATAACCCTATACAAGCCAAATCGTAAGCATCATCATCGATTTCTATGAGCCGATCTAAAAGCTGTTCCACTTCTGCATGAGTGAGGAAGCGAACACGTTGGTTGTCCGGTTTAGGAAAATGATGTGAGAAACCGTCAAAAGGGTTCTTACCTGCGTACCAATCCATTTCAATCGAGAGTTTAATGATCCTTCTAAAGGTATTCATAATATGGAGAATTGTTTGCTCTGAACGACCTAATTCTTTAATGGAAAGCATGAACTCGTTCAACTCCCCTTTAGTGATATCCTTTACGACACGATGACCAAACCGAGGCTGAATGTACATATTGTATTGTCGAATGGGATCTTTTGCGGATTTGCGGTTATTTTCCATCCAACGCCGAACATTCGGCCAAAGGTCGTCAATAGTTGTCGCTTGTTCAATAAATTCTCCATGACGATATTGCTGAAGCCTCTCGTTTCGTACTTCTTTAGCAAAAGCGACAGTATAACCATCTGACTTCCACCCTACTTTTTCTGTTTTTTGCTTACTTCCGAGTTTATACTTGATATAGTAGCACTCATCAGGTTTTGCTTTATTGTCTTTTTCCCGCACATACTTATAAACTCCGGGGGTTTTAGTCTTGATCATGGGCATTTTTCCATCTCCTTGTTTATACGTTAACAAACGTCAACTTTTTATTAACCTCTACACTATCTTCAAAATTGGCGGGTGTCAAGGGGTTATGTTTTTACACCCTCTTTACATCTACTAGCCAATATAATAGGGTAGAATGAGGTTTTTGTCAAGTTTTGTGAACAGAAAATTGAATTGGGAAAGATGCGAGGTGAGCGGGTTTTAGTTCATTATTTGTTAACGCCTTTTATCGCCTTCTAAGCCGTAGGCCGGAGGTTCGAATCCTCCCTGGCGCATCAAATTTGCAGGGGGTTTTGATTTTTTCAAAATCCCCTTTTTAATTTGTCCCCATATGTTCAATGTGATCAAGATAATATTTTTCCGGAATTGAAGAATATATATTAGTTCTTTGGATGAATGTAAACAGTAAGGCCTGGGGACAGTATGGCCTTGCCCAACAAGCTCTTCGATGAAATTTGTTAAAGGATGTTTGGCTAGTTAAAAAAAACTCCGCTGGTGGGAAACTGAAAAGTCGAGTATAGCCCCGGATTTCACCGGGTTATCTTTTTTTGCTAGATGCCGATTTCCTTTATGTAAATCGCCCCCAACGGGCAGTATTCTATACATTCCCAGCACCCCTGGCAAAGCTCGTGATTTATCATCGGCTGTTCAAAAACTCCGTCTATCTGGATAATAACCTTGTGGGGACAGGATTTCAATGCCGCACAAATTCCATTCTCAGGGTCACACTGATTCGGATCGCACTCTTCGTAGTTTACCATGGCAAATGTTTTTTTTCCTTGCGGGCTCATATTTCTTCCTATAAATGGTTCAGTTCGGGTTATCAATAAATCAGCACCAGTCCGCAGATGCTTCCCATTTTAACGTGGCCCTTCCCGGTTTCACGGGTAAGATTTTTGATCTGCCATCCGGCGGCCTCGTAGAGTTTATTCACATTGACTCCGAAACCGGACATGGAGGGCCGGGCTCGGTCGGGATTGCGGCATTGACCGTCTTTGTGCAGGAAGCGGCATTCCAGAAAGTCATGACAAAACAGCTTTTTACAGGAATTTCCGGCATATCCCCGAGCCCCGGAAAATCCCATGTTGACGGCAGCCTGATCCACACAGGCCGCGATTTCGTGCAGCAGTTGAAATAGCTCCAGGTTCTGTGTGGTATAAAGGATCTCCGTGGGTACCTCGATTTTGAAAACAAGTGCGCAAGTGAAGTTTTCAAGCTGCCTTTGAAATTCCTCGGGGCCGGACACGTGCGGCGGACAGCTCTTGGAAAGCCCGTAATTGATGCACTTGGGATTTTTGCATATCTCCGCCAGCCCCGGGTCGACAACAATCCTGTCTGCGGGAATGATCCGGGCGTGCGTAGCTCCCATATCCAGCGCAGTTTGCACCAATGATTCCAGTCTTTCTTCCCTGTCACTCAATTCAGGTTTATCCCTGTTTTCTTGCATATTCAGTACTCTATTAATTTTATACCCGATGGTCAAGAAGATCCATCAAATCTTCATGAGTCTCAAGAAGTAAACGATGCTTAATACTCCCTGTAGCATCCCAGTAGAACAAGGATCCAGTGAAACATGAAACCGGTTCATCGGCTCATGATGACTGATCGATCCTTATCGAAAGGATTTATGCGCATTTCCAGGGAAAACGGGTAAAGTCCGTTTCCTTGTACAATACAGAGGCAGAGTATGAAAACAGACTTGCAAAACTTCAAGATTGTGATACAAATAAAGAAAAGGAGAATATTATGAATCAGGAAAAAGAAAACTCACATGAAAGGCTTGAGGCTGTGGATACTGCACAGGAATATTATAACAGCCATGATGCCCACACGTTCTATTCCACCATATGGGGCGGGGAAGATTTGCACATCGGAACTTTCCGGAAACCGGAAGACACTATTTACGATGCAAGCAGAAGAAGCGTGGATGAAATTGCTGCCCTGTCCTACAACATCCTGAATATGTCAGAATGCAACCTCCTGGACATTGGTTCCGGTATTGGTGGAACCGCCAGGCACCTGGTCAACAGGTACGGTTGCCGTGTAACCGGACTAAACTTGAGCGAAGTGGAAAATAGCCGGCACAGAAGGAAGAATAAAGAGCAGGGTTTCGACGACAGGATCGATGTCCACGATGGGGCTTTTGAAAACCTGCCGTTTCAGGATGAAAGTTTCGATGTTGTCTGGTCCGAGGATGCCATTCTGCACAGCGGAGACCGCAAAAGGGTGCTTGAAGAAGCTTACCGGGTTTTAAAGAAAGGCGGAGAAATGGTATTTTCCGACCCATTGCAAACCCAGGGATGTTTTAGTGAATTTCTGCAGCCTATACTGGACAGACTGCATCTCAACTCGCTGGCTACATCGAAATTCTACGAAGCAACAGCCCTGGAACTGGGAATGGAAATCGTCCATCACAGGAGTAAGCCCCAGCAACTGCTGAACCACTACGGCAGGATACTTGAGGAAACCATTGCCAGGGAAGATGAGCTAAGGGCAAACGGGGTTAGCGAAGATTACCTGGAACACATGAAAAAAGGATTGGAGAACTGGGTGATCGGAGCCAAGTACGGCCACTTGGACTGGGTATGGTTCTGTTTCAGAAAGGTATGAGTTGTTTTAAAACTTGACTCAAGACCCGCTCTTTTAAATCTACCGATATGTTCGCCCGGGTTTGACTCCTTTATATCGTGGGCACCTTTGATCCTGCTTTTTCTTTCACCTTTCCCTTGCCAGAGACTTCGCAATTAAGGGCCTAATTCTTTTAACCCCGATATCCCCTTGTATTGTTAAAGAGTTAACCCTTGCTTTTTCAAGAGTTTTTTACCTAACACCTGAAAGTTTTTCCGCATTCAAGACAGATCACAAATCGAACAACTTGAATTAATCTTCCGGCCGGAGGTGCAAGTTGGCCTTGAAAAAATCAGGCAAAAGATATTTCCCTCGAGTTACTTGCATCAATTGCCCATAGATACTATCATTTTATAAAACATATTATTTTTAAATTGAACCCAGTTATCAGGGTGTAACAATAGAAAACTGTCGCTGTAGTGTTACCTTTACATATTAACTCCCATGACCTGAAGAGGCACAACGAAGTAGGGGCAATCTCGACTACGAAGTAGCGAGCAACTATTGATCATTATTGGATACTATCCAGGGCTTCTTATCCTTACTTAAACACTTAAAGAGATAACCACGTAATCACATTTTTATAGCTTTGTTTAGAACTTATACTTGGATGTTTTCCAATAAACATCGAAAGATAAAACTATGGCATCAGATCAAGAAAAATCCAAGGCACAATTAACAGCAGAATTGCAAGAGACCAGAGAACACAATTCTCAATTGCAAGCCAATCTGCAGGATTACCGGCAATCCCTTGAGAAAATCCAAGATTCCAGAACTCTTGTTCAGGGAGTTTTGGACGGATTGCCCCTGAATATAGCAGTGTTGGACGAAAAAGGCGAAATAATCCTTGTGAATCAAGCATGGAGGAAATTTGCACAAAAAAACGGTGCTTCAGTTCAAACTGTTTCCGAAGGTGTGAACTATCTGCAACTCTGCGATCGAGCAAGTGGAAAATGGGCAGAAGAGGCAAAACCTTTTGCCCGGGGCATTCGTGATGTCCTAAGTGGTGAATTGCAAGAATACACTCTCGAATACCCGTGCCATTCCCGGAACACTCAACGATGGTTCATCGGGCGTGTAACTCCTTTTCCCTACCAAGGCTCCCATAAAGCAATTGTACTTCATGAAGACATCACCAAACGCAGACATGCTGAAGAGGAATTAAAACTAAATGAACAAAAGTTCAGGCAGATATTTAACAGCTCCAATGATGCTCTTTTTATCCACGATTTAGACGGAAATTTTTGGGAAGTAAACGACACTGCCTGCAGGATTCTGGGATATAGCAGGGAAGAATTCTTGCGCATGTCGGTTATGGATATCGACTCTCCTAAGTCCGCAAGTTTGGCCCCGGAGAAAATAAGGCAAGTAGAAAAAAAGGGCCAAATGATGTTTGAAACCACTCACCTGCGAAAAGACGGTACCGAAGTTCGAGTGGAGCTAAACAGCAGCAGAATGCAATACAACCATCGAGTATGTATTCTGAGTGTGGGCAGGGACATTACCCAACGCAAACAATTCGAACAGGCACTGCAGCAAAAATCCCAAGCACTGAAAGAACGTGTCAAGGAACTGGATTGCCTGTACGGCTTGTCCAAACTGATTGAACAGCCCGGAATTACACGGGATGAACTAATGCACTCCACCACTGAATTGATTCCACCTGCCTATCAATATCCAGAGTTGACCTGCGTCCGCATACTATTAGAGAACAACACTTATACAACATGTGGCTTTCGGGAGACTAAATGGTGGCAATCCGCAGATATAGTAGTGGATCAAAATCAAGTAGGACGCATAGAAGTATTTTATATCCAGGAGATGACTGATTTGAACGAAAATCCATTTCTCAAAGAAGAGCAGGATCTGCTCGAGAACCTCGCAGAGAAACTGGCTCATTATTTGGAACGCCAAAAAGTGGAAGAAGAATTGCAAAAGAGCGAACAAAAGACCAAGGTGGCTTTAAAAGAAGTCCAGGAATTGATCAACTCCATATCCTCCCTGCTTATCAGCCTGGATCACAACTGGCAAATATATAGATGGAACAATGCAGCTGAAGAAATCCTGGGAATTTCCAAGGAAGAAACCCAAGGTGTTTATTTGAAACAATGCCCTGTTTCCTGGGAATGGGAAAAAATCGAGTCTGGACTATGGGAAAGCAAGCTGAATCTCAAACAAGTAAGAGTGGAGGATGTCTCCTATCTCACTGCTGACAATGTCAACGGTTTTTTGGCTATAACCATACATCCCATAATAGAAGGGGCTGAAGAACTTTTTTCCGGATTCCTTATCCTGGGCACAGATATAACAGAGAAAAAACTAATGGAAAGCCAGTTCCTGCAAGACCAGAAAATGGATGCCATTGGCCAACTGGCTGCCGGAATAGCCCACGAAATAAATACTCCCATCCAATACGTGGACGGGAACACAAATTACTTGAAGGATGTATTCCAGGACATACTGGATCTTTTCAATTCCTATTCAGAATTGCTTGAACTCGCAGAACAGGAACAAGTTGCCACTTCCCTGTCTGCGGAAATCAAACAAAAGCAGGACAACTTGGATATTGACTTTCTACAGGAAGATATTCCCGATTCATTGGACGAGTCCCTGGAAGGCCTGCAAAAAGTAGCCAAGATAGTCCGGTCCATGAAGGATTTCTCCCATCCGGGAGAGAGTGACAAGGTCCAGGTGGATATCAACAAGGCCCTGGAAGACACTATTACCATATGCAAGAACGAATGGAAATACAGCTCGAATGTTTATACCGACTATGATTTGGACCTACCGTTGGTCCCTTGTTTCAAAGACGAAATCAATCAAGTGTTTTTGAACCTGATCGTAAACTCTGCACAATCCATCGCTGAATCCGGAAGTTCGGACGGCAAAGAGCAAGGTTCCATAAACGTGAGCACTTGCAAGAACTCTGAATATGCGGAGATAAAAATCAGTGACACCGGACCGGGGATACCGGAACATATCCGGGACCGGATCTTTAATCCTTTTTTTACCACCAAGGAGGTGGGTAAAGGTTCCGGACAGGGACTGTACATCGCTTACAATATTATAACTGAAAAACACCAGGGAATAATGAATTTCGAGTCAGAAGATGGAAAAGGCACAACTTTTTTTATCAAACTCCCTGTAAACGATTAATATTAAAAGTTTTAGGGTGTTAAAGTTTTAAAGTGTTAGAGTTTTCTCGCTACTTCGTAGTCGAGATTGCCCATCATTCGTTGTGCCCGTGAGGGCATGGGAGTTAACTTAAAAAATATGATTACGTAGTTATGTAAGAATAAGAATCGAATGCCTATCATGCAACAATCAAGAAAAACTTCAAACTTCGGCCCGACAGGGCGTGGAAGTTAAAACGGGCGACAAATGACAATCAGCATATTGTTCGTGGACGACGAACCCAACATACTGAAGGGACTTAAAAGGACGTTCTACTCCATGCGTTCGGAGTGGAAAATGTTCTATGCCCTGAGTGGAAGTCAAGCCTTGAAGATCATGTCTGAAAACGAAATCGATCTGCTGGTATCGGATATGTACATGCCGGAAATGGACGGGGCGGAATTACTCAGACACGTTCAGTCCAAGTATCCTCACGTGATCAGGATTATCCTTTCCGGGCATTCGGACATTAAACTGATCCTGAAAACCCTTTTTCCCGCACATAAATTTTTGAACAAGCCCTGCACCCAAAAACAATTGATCAACATAGTCAAAAGGATACTTCTAGCCCAGAAACTTCTTCCCCAACAAGAAACAAGGACAAGTATAAACCAGATAGGTGCACTGCCCTCTCAGCCATTTTTCTTTCCAGTGATGCAGCAAGCCCTGTATCGCCAAGACCTGGAAATGATCAGCCGGGATATATTCTACGATGTGGGAATGATAGCAAATCTTTTGAAAGTCACTGTTAATTCCTTTTTTGGTGAAATGGATCACCTGCCCAGCATACAGGAAGCTGTAAACATGCTCGGGACCGATGTACTGAACAACTTGTTCAATTCCAATGGATACCTGGCTACATACGAGGATTTTATTACACCGGAAATATCAGTGGATCGATTGTGGCGGCATTGTCTGCGCACTGCCAAATTCTCTGCAGCTATTGCCAAGCAGGAGAGCCAGGACTCCAATACTGTCCACCACTGTTTTATTGCCGGATTGCTGCACGATATCGGTAAGTACATCCTTATTTATAAATATTTCGATAGCTACAGGGAATTGTTACAAAAGATGGAAAAAAATGATATGAACTCTACACAAGCAGAGCTTGAACATTTCAAAACCACACACGGGGCGGTGGGTGCCTACTTAATGGCCCTGTGGGGCATCCCCTACGATATAATAGAGGCAATGGCCTTTCACTACAATCCCAGCTTGTTGAAACACACCTGCTTTACTCCCTTGGCAGCAGTCCATACAGCCAATGTACTGGAGCACTATTTTTGCAAATTGAGACAGGATCACCTGCAAAGGGACCTGGATATAAAATACCTTCAACAAACCGGACTAGAAAACAGGCTTCCCCAAATAAAGGAAACCTGTAAAAAGATCTACCAATCCGAATTAAGTGAACAAAAACAACTTTTATTCTAAAAAGCAACATTATTATGGCCGCAACAAAAGAAGAATACACAATAAAAGTGGATCAACTCCAGGAAGGAATGTTTATCCGCTTGGATAATCATTGGTACAAGCATCCGTTTTTGCTCAATAGCTTCAAGATAAAAGACAAAAAACATATCCGGACCATAAGAGAATCCGGTATCAACGAAGTGGTGTACGTGCTCCAAAAAAGCGACCGCGCACCGTTGCCGCCTCCTGCTGAATCCTCCGCTTCCTCCGGACAAACTGCTTCAAATCGGGAAAAACAAGACACCCCTCAGAAACAAGAGGAACAATGGGATCAGAAGAAAACCAGAATCGAGGAACTAAAAAGGATCAAGGGTGAAATTGACAAATGTGCCGATAAATATAGCCAAAACGTGAACAAGGTCTCCAATTTAATGAACAATGTTTTTGCCGGGCAACAAGAGGGAATTGAAAACGCCAGGGAAGTGGTCGACGAAATGGTGGAAATCTTTCTTTCCGATTCCAGTACTGTTATGCATCTAATGGATTCCACAGAGGTGGATAAAGATCTTACCTATCATTTTTTGAATGTATCTGTACTGTCCTTGATGATAGGTGAATCCGCGGGCCTGGAACAAGAAGACATGCAAACCCTGGGGCTAGGCTCCCTATTCCATGATCTGGGCAAGATGAAGATAGAGAAGAAACACTGGCGAAAACCCAAACACTTAATGAACAAACAGGAAATACAACTGGTGCAGCAACATCCCAAATATGGTGTGGAAATTTTAAAAAAAGCAGGAATTGATAATGATAATATATTGAACATAGTCAAGCAACATCACGAAGCCATGAACGGGATTGGTTACCCTCAAGGCCTAAAAGAGGAGAACATTTCCCGGTTAAGCAAAATAACCACCCTGGCCAATATATACGACAACTTGTGCAATTACTACGATCCGGACAAAAGCCTACCACCCTTTTTCGCACTATCCCTTATTTACAAGAAATACACCGACTTGGTGGATATGAATCTATTCAGCTTGCTGGTCAAGAGATTGGGAGTTTATCCTCCCGGCTCCCTGGTAGAACTCACCAACG
Source organism: uncultured Desulfohalobiaceae bacterium (assembly GCA_913055815.1). Lineage (GTDB taxonomy): Bacteria > Desulfobacterota > Desulfovibrionia > Desulfovibrionales > Desulfothermaceae > CAJXKR01. The sequence continues at coordinate 9,752 of CAJXKR010000028.1, forward strand.
GAAAACTGGGGATGGTTATGGCTGTAAATTCCCACAGCCCCCTGGACCCCCTGATAATAGTCCATGAACCCGAGATTCCGAAAAGGGACGCAGCTATTATCGATATGAGCGAGTTGCCGGATCTCGACATTCAAAGGTGCCTATCTTCCACGGAATTGTCCAGGGAAGCTTTTCGCTACTTGAGTCCCAGGACCAGGATCTCCTATTATATGGATAACACCGGGGACAAAGATTGAACTGCAAACTCTTACCAGAGTCATAACAGGAGAATTCACATGAAACCATCTGTTTTAATTGTGGATGACGAACCGGGAGTTACAAACAGCCTGCAGCGATCCCTGCGTAAAGAGGGATTTGAACTTACAGCAGCCAATTCCGCTCAAGAAGCTTTGAATATCTTGGATAAACAAAAAGTGGACATACTGATTTGCGACGAGATAATGCCCGGCATGGGCGGAACTGAACTGCTTTCCCTGGTAAGGAGACGCTATCCTGACACCATAAGGATAATACTCACCGGCAGGGCTACACTGGAGACTGCAATCAAGGCTATCAACGAGGGAGAGGTCTACCGTTTCCTGACCAAACCATGTTCGGATTACGAACTGATCACTACCATCAGACAGGGAATAAACCATCTCAAATTGTTGAGACAGAGCAACAGATTGTTAGAGTTGTACAAAAAGAAATCCAGGACACTAAACAGGCTGAAATCCAAGTATCCCGGAATCATTTCCAATACCAGCGATACTGATGGTGAAGATACGGATCAAGGCACCATAACCGTCCACGAACAGGGAAAAGATTTTGATCAAATCCTGCAAGAGATTGAAAATGAAATTGACAGAGACGACATTCAATAACCCGGCCTTCAGCGAGGAGGGAGAAGATTTGTGTCAGGTTTTGTCTGACACCAATAACAGAATTTTAACCGCAAATGAAAAAAAAGGATATTGGGAATGTCTGAAAAAATACTATTTGTAGATGACGACAAAAACATACTCTCTTCCTTGAAAAGGCAATATCACAAGAAATTCCAGGTTTATGTGTCTGCAGAACCCCACAAGGCCCTGGAAATTGTAAACAACAGCGGCCCATTCGCGGTAGTTATCGCTGATATGCGCATGCCTGAACTGGACGGGGTGCAATTCTTGTCCAAGGTCATGGAAATCGCTCCAGACACTGTTCGGGTGATTCTAACCGGTCAAGCTGATATGGAGTCTGCAATAGCCTCGGTAAACGAGGGCCATATCTTTCGTTTCCTGACCAAGCCCTGCCCACCTGAGGAAATGGACAAGGTGCTGGATGACTGCATCAGGCAGTATACCCTGATCAAATCCGAGAGAGAACTTTTGCAGGGGACCTTGCGGGGAAGTATCAATGTACTCTCGGATATTCTGTCTTTAACAAATCCGGAAGCCTTTGGCAGAGCATCCAGGATCAAGCGTACAACCAAGAAAATGGCACAGTATTTTCAGGTAAAGGGCCTCTGGAAATACGATCTGGCAGCCATGCTGTCCCAGATAGGATGTGTGACCCTGCCCCAACAAACAATGCAAAAGCTCTACCACGGAGAACAACTGGATCAGGAGGAAAAACAGATCTACAACATGCACCCCTCGGTTGCTCAAAACCTTTTGCAACATATTCCCCGCCTGGAAAAAGTAGGGGAAATGATACTCTACCAGGAGAAAAATTTTGACGGAAGCGGATTCCCCAATGACCAAGTCAGCGGATCAGATATTCCATTAGGGGGTAGAATACTGAAAGTAGCCCTGGATTACGATCTATACGAGGCCAGGGAGGTGGAAAAAGCGTATATCTTGTCCGAGATGAAGCACAAAAAAGGGGTTTACGATCCAAAAGTCCTGCTTGCTCTGGAGACAATACTGGGCAAGGAAGCCCATTACGTGATCAAGCATTTACCCATCAAGGAACTAGACCCTGGGATGATTTTCGGACAGGAAGTCAAGACCAAGAACGATATACTATTAGTGGCCAAGGGCCAGGAAGTTAGTGAGGCCATCCTCTTGCGGTTGCGCAATTTTTACCAGAATTACGGTATCCAGGAACCAATCAAAATGTATGTTTCTCCTTAAGGCAATGTATGCCAATCCTTCCAAAATCCATTGATTGCCGCTCTACTTCACGATTGAATATGATTGCACCCATAACACCACCTTAAAAAGCTAAACCCGAGTATTTACAAACCTCCGAAAGAAACTATTCGTCCAATGAGAGTGTTATAATAAAGGTTGTACCTATTCCCGGCTCGCTCTCGAAATTCAACACTCCCTGGTGTTTTTCGGTTATGATGTTGTGGGCGATATACAATCCCTGCCCGTTCCTTTTCCCACTTGCTTGGTAGTAAAGAAAGGGTTAAAGATCCTCTCCCTAAGATGGTCAGGTATTCCGGGACCTGTGTCACTGATTCTTATTTCCGCTTGTTCACTGTTTCTACTGGTACTTACAGTTATAGTACCCATCCCATTTCCATCCGAACTTCCGTGTTCGCCAATAGCCTGGGCGGAATTCACAATTATGTTTAAAAAAACCTGATTGATCTCGTCCTTTAAACAGGATACATAGGGCAATTTCGGATCATAATCGGTTACAACTTCAGTAAAGTACTTCCATTCATTCTTGCATATAGTTATAGTGTCATCCAAAGCCTTGTTTATATCTATATAGGTAAAATTATTTTCTCCTGGATGTGCGAAATTTTTCATGGACCCCACAATCTTGGCCACCTTCTGTAATCCTTCCAGCGACTCCTGCAGGGAATTCGGTATATCTTCCCTAAGGAATTCTATATCAATCTCTTCCTGTTTTTGTGCAATTTTTGAAACCAAAGACGGATGGACCTGTTCTTGTTTGGTCAACTCCAGCAACTCTGAATAAGAATCAAACAGTTGCAGCACATCCTGAAAAACTTCTTTTAAATAATTTGTATTTCCGTCCACATATTGTATGGGAGTATTGATTTCATGGGCAATGCCGGCAGCCAGTTGTCCAATGGCATCCATTTTCTGTTCCTGCAGGAATTGGCTCTCCATTAGTTTCTTCTCTGTAATATCAGATCCCAAAATCAAAAAACCGGTAAGAACATTCCTGTCTTCTTTAAACACCGGATGGATAATTATATCCAAGAAACCTTCCACCTGATTGGAGGAAAGATAAGAAAGATCCTCTACCCTAACCTCCTGGTGAGTTTGTTTACTTTGTTCCAAAGCAGACTCAATCCTATCCCATTCCCAAGACACCGGACACTTGTACAAGAAAATACCTTTTGCCTCTTGCATGGAAATACCCAAAAATTTCTCCGCTGCATTGTTCCATCTTTCTATTTTACAGGAATAATCCACACTAATAAGAACAGAAGAAATGGAACTTACCAACTCCTGAATCTCCTTCAAGGCAGCGTTGGACTGCTGTTCCATCTTGATCAACTCTTGCTCGGTTTGTTTACGTTCGGTTATATCTATTATGGTAAGCAGCACCAAGGATTCTTTACTGTGCGGTATCAAAGTGGTTGATACAAGAAGAGTCACTTTCCTCTCTCGGCCATGTTGCCTCAGAAAAGAACTAACCTCCACTTGGTTGTGGTTTTTCCCGGACTCGAAGGTACTGAGAACAGTATTGCGAAATGCACATTCCTCACACTGCTGGCTCCAACCGCATCCGGGGTATCCATCAAAATAGTACAAACAACCCATTGCCTTGCCCACTTGTCTCCCGATCAATTCCTGCGCTGACAACTCAAAGAATTCACAAGTCAGGCTGTTGGCTTCCCGGATTTTTTGATTTCGGTCCACCAGCATCATGATTAAAGGGGCATTTTCGTAGATTGCCTCCCTTTCTTCTTTAATTTCCCAAAGCTCCTGTTCCGCCAGCTTGCGTTCCGTAATATCCCTGAAGGAAGTCAACAAGGCGATTCTGCCGTTCCACTTTGTCTCTTGGGACCTCAATTCCACCACTGTTGTGCTGCCATTTTCAGAGAGCAGTTCGATCTCGGTGTTTTTTTCCAAGCTCAGGGGAAAACCGAATTGCTTGTTCAACAATTCGGTTTCAGATTGTCCAAGCATTTGCGCAGCCCTAGGATTTGTGAACAGTATCTCACCTTGGAGGTCAATCACCATTATTCCGTCCGCATTCAACTCCACCAGGTTATCCAGCTTGTTATACGCCTCCTGCAAATTGTCTTGCGCCTTTTTCCGCTCTTCAATTTCATTCAAGAGCGTGGACTGCACCTCTATCATACGATGACCCACATTTATTCTCGCACTAAGCTCCCCGAACTCAAAGGGCTTGACAATGTAATCGTTTGCCCCGGCTTCCAGCCCCTGAACAACTTCTTCCTTTCCTTTCCTGGCAGTGACAAAAATAACATATGGTTGATTTCGCATACCTGCCGCTCGGATTTTCCGACACACTTCCAAACCGTCCATTTGCGGCATCATAATATCCAAAACCAGCAAAAGGGGAGGATTCTGTTTCTGCATGTACTCCCAGGCTTGAATCCCGTTGCAAGCCTCTATCACTTCATATCCCAAATACCACAACATAGAGTTCATGGATTTGCGGGAGGCATAATCGTCTTCAGCAATAAGTATCTGCATAGCTTGTTTCTTTGTATATCCTAAAAATTGGGAGTATGGCTTACCGGAGGTTAACCATCAAACGGAGTTCCCAACCAATTATATCATCAAAAAGGATAATATTCGAAGTACTTTTTTCAGTATGGCATCTTTTTAGCTCCCAGAGAATTTCTATTTTATATCTTATTTATATAATTTTACTTTATGTAACTGTTTCATAAAAGTCAACACCAACAGATAAATACCTATACACTTTGGAACTGTTCACCCCAACAACAAAATTTTTATAGTGTTCTTGGTTTTTGTTGACAGATAGACATAATTTTAATCAAATTAATAAAACTCCACAGTCAAAATTTCTAGCATAACATTCTGAAATTACGAATTTTTATTTCGCATTTGAATATACTTTCCCCTTGTAGGATGCTACTGCAAAAAGTAGCTTTAGTTATTAACTTTTGCAATACACTAGTTATAACTCTTTGATTTTTCTTAAAACTTTAAAACCCTAAAACTCTAAAACTGCCTGCAAAAGACTTTTTGCAGGCGCATCTTGTAGCATAACGTATTGTTCTGATTCAAAAACTTCGGGCAATATTGTCCGAAGGCAAAAGAACATAGGACCACGAGCAATCTCGACTGCGAAGCAGCGAGAACTTCGAATTCTTTAGAATATAAATCTAATATGTTTATATTTAAAAAACTTATTGGGGGAACAGCAAAATTGGCTGCAAACTATCCGAGCAAACATGGTCAGGAGTTTAAAATCGCCATTATTGCGTCCTGGATTATTGCCTCGGCCATTATTCTCTTCCTATTCTTGATTCCGGGTATTTTCTATCACCATGTTTTGATTTCCATAAGTAATTTTCTGCAAGTGCCTCATCAGGAACCATGCCCTTTATGCGGCATGACAGAAGCGTTTATTGCCATATCCAAAGGAAAGTTGGCCCAGGCCAAGGAATTGAATCCCTGGTCAATAAAATTTTATGCTGTTATGCTGATAAATGAGTCCTTGGCAATCCTGGTTTTTATATATATAATCGGAAAATTTACGAAGGCAAAAAATTTATCAAGAAACACAACAGACAAAAGGAAGGTTGAAAATGCAGATAGTTAGCTTGATCTGGGGAATATTGGCGATCATTGGAATGATTGCAGGTTTTTTGCCCTGCCTGGGAGCGCTTAACTGGTTGAACATTCCATTTGCAGCTATTGGTATTATTATCAGTGGTATTGCCCTGGGAACTGCGGGTCACAAGCCAAAAGGCAGCAGTATAGCCGGCTTGGTCTGTTGCGTTGCCGCAATGTTCTTTGGCATATTCAGGCTTGCATTGGGTGGAGGCATAGTTTAAATTTTACAGAGTAAATTAAAATTGAAAATGCATTGCCTGTAATTTCCCATGTAACTTCATTACAAGACTGCTTGTATCTACCCCATTTCAAGAAAGGAGTGGAGCAAATTTGTTCATGGGTTAGCTTGCAAGGAATTGTTCAAATCTGTTTTCACTGCAAATTCAGGGGCTTATGACACGATTAAACAGAAAAATCATGGGGCTAGCCATTGCCCTGGGGTTGACACTCTGGGCCATGGATACTGTATTGGATTACTTCTTTTTTTACCAGGGCAGTTTTTGGCAGCTCTTGTTTTTCCCTCCTCAACACGAACTTTACATTCGTTTTCTGATCCTGGTTTGTTTTGTACTTTTTGGAGTAGTTGTGTCTGTAATCATCCATAAACTGCAAGCTACTGAAAGACTGCTACAGAACAAGGAACAGGATCTCAGGACCACTCTCTACTCCATAGGGGACGCAGTTATATCCACTGATATTGAAGGCAATATCCGGCGGATGAACAATAAAGCCGAAGAACTTACAGGCTGGAGTAACACTGAAGCCTTCAACCGCCCGCTATCTGAAATCTTTGTCATTATTAACGCCTTAACAAGAGAAGATTGCGAAAATCCGGTTCAGAAAGTTATTCAAACCGGCATTATCCAAGGACTGGCAAATCATACAGTACTTATCTCTAAAGACGGCAAAGAATTGCAGATTGCGGACTCCGCCTCTCCAATCAGAGATGCGGGAGGCGCTATCACAGGTGTGGTACTTGTTTTTAGAGATGTGACAGAAAAGTACCTTCAGGAAGAAGCCCTCAAGGAAAGTGAACGTAGATTGAAGACCTTGATGAGTAACCTGCCCGGAATGGCTTACAGATGCTACAACACTCCGGAGTGGCACATGGAATTTGTCAGCGAAGGTTGTTTTGAGCTAACTGGATATTCGGATCAAGAGATGATATCCAGAGTGACTTGGGAGTACGGTGATCTGGTACACCCGGAAGATGCGGATTATGTTTCGGAACGGGTCAAGGAAGCCATTGACCGGGAGGGGTCCTTTCAAATGGAATACCGTATTATTACCAAGAACGGGGAAGGGAAATGGGTCCTGGAGCAAGGGCAGCCAGTTGGTATAGATGCAACCGGAACCGAGATCCTGGAAGGTTTTATTACCGATATTACTGACCTTAAGCTCACCGAACATTCCCTAGAGACCGAACGTGCCTTTCTGTCAGCCTTGATAGACAATCTGGAAGAAGCCATTGTAATCTGCGATCAAGAGGGACGGATCACACGATTAAACGAGTCTGCCAGACGCTTGCACGGCCTGCCTGAAGAGCAAACACCTCCGGAACAATGGTCGGAGCACTACGACCTTTATCAGATGGACGGAATCACACCCCTGGCCATGGAGGAAATCCCGTTGTTCCGCGCCCTGCAGGGAGAACACTTTAGTGATGCAGAGATAGTAGTGGCCCCCAAACACAGCACTCCCGCTACTCTGGCTTGCAGCGGACAGGGACTGATCGGCGAGACCGGAGAAAAGCTCGGTGCAGTGGTGGCCATGTTCGACATTACCGAGCGCAAGCGCATGGAAGAGGCCTTGAGACAGGAAAAATCCACACTGCAGGCAGTAATAGAAGCCCTCCCCGGGCACCTTAATGTAATGGACAAGGATTACAACATCTATATGCTGAATCAAAACAGCTACATGGTTCAATCCCGGTTAATAGAGGACAAAGAAGCAGTTGTTGGAGAAAAATGTTACAGGATTTTTCAAAACAGTTCTTCACCCTGTCCCTGGTGCAAGGTTCCGGAATCCATTAGTTCCGGAGAACCACTCCAATATATAAACGCTGCAGACGACCCTCGAGCAACAATCTTAAACCAAGCAATCCAATTTTCAGTGAACCCGATTAAAGACCAGGAGGGCAATATATCCGGTGTTGTTGAATACGGAGTGGACATAAGTGAAATACAGAATGCGAAAAAGCAGGCAGAAGCAGCCAATCAGGCCAAATCCACATTCCTGGCCAACATGAGCCACGAAATCCGCACCCCTTTCAATGGAATAATGGGCATGCTCCAGCTGTTGCAATCCACTGAACTGGATGATGAACAGGACTACTATGTGAATATGGCTATCAATTCTTCCAAAAGGTTGCAGAGACTTTTAAGCGACATACTTGATCTTTCCAAAATAGAAGCAGAGAAAATGGAGATACTGGAAGAAGTATTCAATCCTTTTGAGCTAACTTACTCCATACAAGATATATTCAGGCAAATAACTGAACAAAACCAAAACAGTCTCAACATCTCTCTGGACCCCAACATCCCGGAAAGTCT
>CAJXKR010000029.1 GCA_913055815.1 uncultured Desulfohalobiaceae bacterium
TTGGTAAGTTTTATCCTTCCCCTGTTGTCCAAAACAAGCAATCCCTCGTGCATACCGTTGATTATCGCCAGGGATTCTTCTTTTTGGGCCTCGATCTGATACAGATGAGTTTGAACACTCTTGGCCATCCTGTTCAGGCTTTTGACCAGTGGCAAAAAATCCCTCTCATCGTCCAAATCCACCCTATCTTCCAAGTTTCCGTGGGCAAACCCCTCGGTGGCTTGCCTCAAGGTAGCAATCCTGTTTCTCAGTCTTTTGGAAAGCATCAAGCTGCACAAGAAAACTGCAATCAAACTCAATATCAAGTATGCAACCAGAAATACTGCCTGGTTGGTGTGCACATTCATAAATTGTTCCGGAAGAGGCGAGGATAAGTGCAGAATACACTGCTGCTCCCGGCCAATAATTTGCAGATCCGTCTTCTTGGCCAACAGAACGCACTCTTGTTGCAGATTGTCACTATACCCTACTTCCAGGCCCAAGTTCCTTTTCAAGGATTTATCTATTTCATCTCCGGATAGGTATCTATCCTCTTTCCCGGAATTTTTACCTTCCAGAACGGAATCAGCCAATATTTTCCCTTGTTGGTCAAGTAAGGCCACCCGGACATTCAAATTCTCTCCAAGCTTAATTAAAAAATCCTGCAACTCGCTAATCCGGTTTATTTCCCTTTCATTCCGCAACACCCAATCTATATGCCGCAACTTGGAAATGGCATTATTTTTTGCATAACGCAGAAATGCCTTATTCTCCAATTTTTTGTTAACAACAGTGAAAATAATTATAAGCACTGCTGTTAAGATGCCAAAAATTAACCAAATCCGAAGCTTGAAACTCATAAGGTGATGCTACCTTGACAGCGAGACTTTAAGCCTTGCCGGCTGCGGCTTGAATTAATCCAAGTTACCCGGGTGTTTTATAGAACGCTTTCGCTGTAGTGTTATTCTAGTATCCACAAAATTCTAGGGCGTGAACGATGAACCCGTGAACAACTGCAAGTAATTGTTATTTTATTGCCTTTTCAAGCGATATCCGATACCCCTTACTGTTTTTATCCAATCGGAATAAGCACCCAATTTATGCCTCAATCTGTGCATGTGCGTATCCACTGTCCTGGCGAAGCCCTCAAAATCGTATCCCCACACCTTGTCCAGCAGGTTTTCCCTGGTCAGCACCCTTCCCTCGGAGCGGACAAGACTGGCCAGAAGGTCGAATTCGGTTCTGGTCAACTCCACTTCCTCGCCCTGGATAAAAACCTGATAAGTGTCGAACTGAACTAACAGCCCCTCGCTTTCCCACTGGTCACTCCTGTTCTTTTCTGTGGACTTCGAGCGCTTCAAGACTGCCTGGACCCTCAGCATTAGTTCCCTGGGACTGAATGGTTTTACCATATAGTCGTCTGCACCGATTTCCAGGCCGGTTATGCGGTCTTCCTCCTCACCTTTTGCAGTCAACATAATGATGGGGATGTGTTTGGTACTTTCCTTGGTCTTCAGAACCCTGGCGACTTCCTCTCCGCTTTTTTCCGGCAGCATGAGGTCTAGTACAATGGCTTCCGGGTGATAATCTTCCACCATTTCAAGGGCCTTATTCCCGTCCTGGGCGGTCAAGGTGGAATATCCCTGGTTCTGGAAATTATATTTGAGCAGATTTAATATATCTGTTTCATCTTCTACCAACAGTATTCTTGTATCCTGCATTATACTACCTCGCCGTGGTGATGCTCGGTTTTCGGTCAAGCACTAATTAGTAACTGACTGAAAACCGTGATTGGACATAAACTTGCCCAGATACGAGGAGCAAAAAATTTTGAAACCGCAGTGTATATTAATACATGAGGATTTCAAAATCTTGCAGCTTTGATGTAGATGGGTGAGTTTTCGTCCAAGCACTAATTAGGAATCACCACTTTTTTTCCAGGCGTTTTCGAAGAAATATTGCTGTCGCGTTCATCAAAAAAAGTATTGCCAACAATACCAAAATTGCTGCCGCGGTCCTGGACTCATACGGACGCAGTGCTGCGGAGGACCAAGTGTATATTTGTGCTGGCAACACGGTAGTTGCATCAGTAAATCCAGCCGGGGCGTCCGGAATAAAAGCCATCATTCCGATGATCAAAAGAGGTGCGGTCTCCCCCATAGCCTGGGCCAGGCCTATGATAGTTCCGGTCAATATGCCGGGAAAGGACAGGGGCAAGACATGGTGCAGCACGGTTTGCCACCTGGAAGCACCCACTCCCACTGCCGCTTCCCGGATGGAATCCGGAACCGCCCTAATGGCACTGCGGCTGCTTATAATAATAATGGGAAGCGTCATGAGTCCCAGGGTCAAACCTCCAGCCAGGGCTGAAGAACGAGGTATACCGATTATATTAATAAAGATCGCCAGTCCCAGCAAACCGTATAGTATAGAGGGTATGGCTGCCAAATTGTTGGTATTGACTTCTATTGCCTGGGTAATGATATTGTCCGGAGCAAACTCTTCCAGATACACCGCTGTCATGACCCCTACGGGAAAACTGAACAAAAAGGTCAGGAATATTACGTAAAAAGTTCCTATTGCCGCGGATTTTATCCCGGAATCCTCCGGGAGCTTGGAATCGCCGTGCAGGAAGAAATAGGTATTGAAAACCTGCCTGGTCCGGTCCTGCTGTTTGAGCTTGTCCACAGTCTTCTTTTCTCCAGGCTTCAGATTGTTGGGCCTGCCTTTTAAATACTGGTCCACTTTACCGTTTGCCAGGAGCCATTTTTCCTGGGTGCTGCCCATGAGCTCCGGTCTTTGCTCCACCAGGCTGGGGATTTTCCTGAGCCAAGCCCTGCTCACCAGATAGCGCACTTCTTCATCCACTGCGGTCATGGGGATTTCCACACTACGTTCATTGAATTGTACAGTCGATTTTATCTCGGATTGCCAGAAAGCCGGATAACCCTTAATGATTATATCCACCAGAAACACCACTAAAAACATTACAGCCAGAACCAGGGCAAATGCTGTATAGAACTTAAACCTCTTTTCCTTCCTGTACCTTTTCCTCAGATTGGGAGAGAGTCTTGCCTTGGATGCTCGATTCATTTCAACAGTCCATTTTTAAGATATTGTTTTTATCTTTCCGATTAACTGTCATGCCTTAGCAGGCACAACGAAGCATGGGAAATTCTTATTCTTACACCTTAACACCTTAAAACCTTAACACTCTAAAACTTTTTCATGTTAAAAATCTTGCAGTGCAGACAATTATCCTGCTGATTATTCGTATTGTTGCTTGAATTTCCGGATTACGATTATGGAAATCATGTTCAAGAACAAGGTTATCACCAGAAGTACCAATCCCAGACCAAATGCGGACAGGGTTTCCGCACTGTCAAAAGACGTATCCCCGGTCAGTGCGTCCACTATCCTTACAGTCACAGTGGTCATGCCTTCCAGGGGATTCCAGGTGAGATTTGGCCTCAAGCCCGCGGCCATCACCACTATCATGGTCTCGCCCAGTGCCCTGGAGACTCCAAGCAGAAAGGCGGAGACAATGCCGGGCAAAGCTGCCGGAAGCAGGACCTGCTTGATAGTCTCGGATTTTGTTGTGCCCAGGGCCAGGGAACCCTCCCTGAGGCTGTGGGGCAGTGAACTGATCACATCGTCGGACAATGAGGATATGAACGGAATAATCATTATCCCCATAACTACGCCGGGGGCCAGGGCATTGGTATAGGCGGCCTCCACTCCCAGGGACTCGGCAAAGTCCACTACCAGCGGACTGACGGTTATGGCTGCAAAGAAACCGTAGACCACCGTGGGAATACCAGCCAGCACTTCCAGGGTGGGCTTGGAAATGTTGCGCAAGCGAAGGGGGGAATATTCGCTCATGAATATTGCTGCCAGAAGTCCCACTGGCAGGGCCACCAGCATAGCGATTGCAGTAATCATGAAGGTGCCGGCAAATATGGGGACAGAACCGAAGGAGGCGTTGGCATGATCTTCCCCGGTACGCTCAGCTCCTCCCAGGAAAGCGGTATCCGGACTCCAGTTCGTACCAGTGACAAAGTTCCAGAAGCTGACCATGTCAAAAAACTTGATGGCTTGAAACACAATGGTCAGGACAATCCCTATTGTAGTCATTATAGAGATTCCGGCTGCCAGAAAAAGGATCCACCGGATGGTCTTTTCCAGAAAAAGCCTTGCCCTCACACTGGGCTCGATTTTTTTCAGTGCCGCATACATCGCGATTAGGGCCAGGCAGAGGATGGCGATCAAGAGTATGGATTTGGGAACTGTTATGATATTGAAAAAATGCAATAGGGAGGATAAGAGGTATATCAGCATTACAGGGAGAATCATCCAAATCAGGGCGTACCAGCCGTAGGAGCCTGGCTTGGAATGAAATTGCACCCCGGTTTGCTTTTTGACCAGGACTTTCTTGCGTCCCAGATAAAAGGCCATGTACGCTAATGGCAGGAGCCCACCCAGCAAAAAAAACAGGAAATAGTGCGTACCCAATTGCCCTCTCCTTAGCTCATTTTTTTCAAGGCTTATATAACATTTAGTTCCCAGGGGTCAACCTGGGAACTATTATCTGTAAATCCTGCCATCTTCAGGCCCTGCCGGGCGTAACCTAGCATGACAGTGCTGTTAAGCTGTTGAAGTTGAGTTATTAAGCAAGAATTAGAAGATACGGCTCATAATCTTTTTTCTCTTATTCAACAACTAAGGCAGCTCATGAACTTAGCAACTTCTTTCCTACTAGGATATTCACCCCGGAATTGGCGCAAAAATCAACAGACTACTTGAAATCACTTTTTTGCAAAGTCACACCATTTTCCACTCTCTGCCGCATTTCCTTGCGCTTTTCCTTGGGCAGGGGAACAAGTCCTATACTCTTCAAGTACCCATAATTGCCAATCATCTTTTCGCTGAGAAACAAATCTATATATTCTCTCAAGCCGTCCACCTTGTCCAGATGGGAACGCTTGACGTAGAAGAACAGGCTCCTGGCCACAGGATATTTGCCTTGGGAAATCTTTTCAGGTACCGGTTTCACACCTTCAATTTGCGCTGCCTGTATTGTCCCGCTATTTTGCTCCAGGAAACTGTACCCGAAAATACCAATGGCATCCTTGTTCCTCTCCAATCTCTTCACAATCAAGTTGTCATTTTCTCCTGAAGGTACATATTTGCCATCAGTTCTGACTTTGGTGTATTTACCTCCGTAACCATCCATATGTTTGGTGGCATCTTCCATTACCAGTTCCTCGAAAGCATCCCTGGTACCGGAAGTAGTGGGAGGACCGTATACCAATATCTCCCTGTGCGGCAGGTCAGAATCTATCTGATCCCAGTATTGATAGGGGTTATCAACCAACTCGCCCTCCTGGGGGACTTCTGCTGCCAGGGCCAGAACGATCTGTTCCCTGGTCAAGTCCAGCTCAGGATTTTTATTGTTATGTGCAAAAACAATCCCGTCGTAACCGAAAATAACTTCGGTAATCTCCTTGACCCCGTTTTTTAGGCACCTCTTGTATTCACTCAATTTCATCTTTCTGGATGCATTGGATATATCCGGTGTACCCAAGCCGTTTCCCTGGGAAAAAAGCTTCATTCCACCACCGGTTCCGGTGGCTTCCACTACTGGAGTCGAATAATCGGTAGTAGCTCCAAACTCTTCAGCTACATAACTGGAAAAAGGATACACTGTACTCGAACCAACGACCCTGATCTGGTTTCTGGCCTGAGCACTGCCCGCCATCAAAAACATGGCAATGCTTATTAACAAAAGAAAATTCCGGATTCTCATAATAAAACCCTCCTTGGTTTTTATTGAAAAAAAATTGTCGTTAAAATAGTGTTACCAACTTGCCGCCCAACCTACACAATTTTTTCCAGTTCCTTAATCTGGGCTGGATTGGGGTAGCCCAAAATCGAACTCTGCCTTTTTTAAATCCAGAATTTTACAATTTTGTTACAAAAAGTTTAAAATCATATTATATCCAGGCTTGTTTTGTTTTCTCCTGCTTAGCGGAACTAGTAGGATACACACGCAAAGCCGGAGGTGTTTGTCTCGACCATTCCCGGCCCGGGATAACGACTGGATGGCGATATTTTAATACTCAACATGGGTCTGTAGTTTCCCGGCAAAGAAAAAATATTTATTCAGCCCACGTGCAAATTTTCTCTTACAGGGGTATTTAAAGATTACTAGCCCTTCAGGTTCACAATTCCGGTTACCTCCCATCAAATGAAGCGTGGACAATCTCGGCTACGAAGTAGCGCGCAAAATCTCGGCTACGAAGTAGCGAGAAAAAATCTTATTCTTACACCTAAAACCTAAAACTTTAAAACCCTAAAACTTTTTCATGTTAAAACACTTCCGCTTCAAACCAGTAAATATCGATTTTTTTGTTTTTCCAGCTATCGGGTGGAAGTCCAGCCTTCAGACAGGTCTGGGACAAAAAGGTTTCCCGGTCCCAGCCTTGCTCGGTTGCAACTTGCGGCAAGAGCAATCCGGAATGCATTCCCCTTTGTACCACCAATCCGTGTCTACCGGGTTCAACTTGCCTTACATCCGGACATTCCGTAATTGGACTGAGTATAGAAATCTCTATTTCCACCTTCTCCATTTCTTCCCTGGACAAGGGAGGAAATCTGGGATCCTGGAATCCTGCCTGTTTGGCCATTAATTTCACGGTTTCCCATACCGGTTTATCCCCTACCAGATGCCCTATACAGCCCCTCAATTGGCCGTTTATCTTGAATGTTACAAATGCACCGTACTGTTCAAACAATTTTTGGGTTGGGGGCTCAGGTATTTTGATATCCTGATAGAATTCCTCTTCCAGGCTTTTTCTGACCACTGATTTCAAATAATCCTTTTCCTCCTGAGTAAGGGAAAATTGAAATCCTTGTTCCGACATACAGGGACCTCCTAATTCGAAAAATTATCAAAAACCTTTTTCCAGCGGGGGATTTATCAAGCAATTGCCCCCGCAGGGCTCATGTTCTACACTATCAGTTTTGGGAATCAAATCAACATGACCGTTGTTTATTTGCAGGCGCTCCCTGGACAGCCATTGAATGGCCTGGGGATAAATCCGGTGTTCTATATCCAGGATCCGGCTGGCAAGTTCTTCTTCCCTTCCACCTGGAAAAGCAGGAACTGCGCCCTGGATAATTATTGGGCCGTTATCCAGATATTCGTCCACAAAATGTACTGTTGCCCCTGAAATCCTGACACCGAACTGCGCTGCCTGCTTTTGCGCCTGCGTGCCCTTGAAACTGGGCAGAAGGGAGGGATGAATGTTCAGGATATTTCCGGGATAGGCCCGGATCAACCTTTTACCCAGAAGTCGCATGTAACCTGCCAGAATCACGGCTTGTACTCCGCGTTCCTGCAAGACCTCCAACACTGCCTGTTCCTGCTCGTCCCTGGACTCGTAATCCTTGTTTTCCAACACCCTGTTATCGATGCCGTGATTTTTCGCTCGCTGCAATCCATAGGCATCCGTACGATTGGAAACCACAGTCTCTATCCTTGCATCCAGGGATTTTTCCTCGATGCGATCTATTATGGATTGCAGGTTGGTTCCGCTGCCTGACAGCAAGACCCCCAGGGATATGGACATAAGATTCCTTCCTTGTTTGGTTTGCGAATACAGTACGTCAGTAAGTCAGTAATCAGTGAGTCGGTAACCAGTACCACTCAAAACATTCAACATCCAACAAATAACAGATAACTAATCACTGATAACAGATTGGGAAAACTTGTCCAGTGCACTAGCCAACCCCGGAATCGTATACTCCTCCGGGATGATGTCTGCCTGGAAGCCGTAATTTTCCAGGGTTCTTGCAGTAATCGGTCCTATACAG
The DNA here is from genome assembly GCA_913055815.1 of uncultured Desulfohalobiaceae bacterium. Taxonomy (GTDB): domain Bacteria; phylum Desulfobacterota; class Desulfovibrionia; order Desulfovibrionales; family Desulfothermaceae; genus CAJXKR01. Next base: position 7,855 of record CAJXKR010000029.1, read on the forward strand.
GCCAGTTTGATATTGTTCGGAACATAGTTGGCCAACTCCCGGGGGCTGAAAAGCTGGAAGAAATTTTCCACTGTGGAGGAACTGGTAAAGGTAATATACTGGATACTGCCCTGTTCGATTGCCTGATTTATTTTTCCGCTGCTCTCTTCCGCCAGCACGGTCTTGTATACAGGCAGCACCTCAACTTTTGCACCTGCTTCCTCCAATTCCCCGGGCAACACTTCCCTGGCCTTTTCCGCCCTGGGTATCAGGACCTTTTCCCCTTGGACATTCCTATCCAGCAAGCCCTGGACTATGGATTCAGCTACATAGGTGTCAGGTACAAAATCCGGCTTTATTCCCTTGTCTACAAGCCTATTCGCAGTGGCTGGCCCGATTGCGGCTATCCTGCATTGTCCCAGGGACCTTGCGTCAAGATCCATGGCCTCCAGCTGTTCCCAGAAATACTTCACCCCGTTAACCGAGGTGAACACGATCCATTTGTAGTCTTGTATATTTTGAATACTCTCCTTGAGAGCGGAATAATCCTCCATGGGCTGTATGGCAATGGTGGGGAACTGGTATACACAGGCACCCATATCCTCGAGGATCGATCTCAGGGAACTGGCTTGTTCCCTGGCCCTGGTCACTATCACTCCATTGCCCAGAAGCGACTTCTTCTCGAACCAGCTTGGTTCTTGCTTCATGTTTACCACGTCACCTATAACCAACAGGGCAGGAGGACTAAAGCCCTCTGACTTCGCTTTTTCAGGAATATCCGATATACTGGAGAACAAAGATTCCTGCATACAAGTAGTTCCCCAGCGCACCAGCGCAGCCGGAGTTTGCGGGTCCAGTCCGTGCTGCAAGAGGTTGTCGCAGATATTGTTTATTTTTTTTACACCCATGAAGAATACCAGGGTGCTGGAGCTGTTGGCAAGTGATTGCCAATTGTGCAAGCTTTCAGGCTTATTGGGGTCCTCGTGGCCCGTGATCAGACATGCGGAAGAGGCGCATTTCCTGTGGGTAAGTGGAATGCCTGCATATGCCAGGGCTGCTACAGCCGAGGTCACACCCGGAACAATCTCCACTTCCACTCCGCCTTCTCGAAGTTCTTCCACTTCCTCCGCCCCACGTCCGAATACAAAAGGGTCACCCCCTTTGAGCCTGGCCACGGTGAAACCGGACTTGGCTTTCTCCACCAAGAGCCTGTTGATTTCCTCCTGGGAAAGGGTGTGCTCTCCACCCCTCTTGCCAGCGTAAATCAACTCCGTATCCTTGCCGCAATATTCCAGCATACTCTCATTGGCCAGATAATCGTAGATTACCACGTCTGCTGCAGCCAAAACATCCCTGGCTTTCAGGGTCAATAGCCCCGGATCCCCTGGTCCCGCACCCACTAAATAGGTCTTGGTCATTCTCGTGCCTTTTTGGTTTTAGGGTTTTATGGTTTTATGGTGTTAAAGTGTTATGGTGTTAAGGTTTTAAATTTTATATTCTTGCTTTCAGCTTATATACTTTGAGTTTCTTTGTCTTTTTTCTTCCTTCTTCCTTCTTGCTTTTAGCTTTGGGCTTTTAGCTTTAAGCTTATATGCTTTCAGCTCAAATAAATTCCTGCAATTTCTGCTTGAGACTGATCATCTTGTTCCTCTTCTCCTCCAATTCCTCCAGTTTTCCCTTTTCCTTTTCCACCACATCTACAGGGGCTTTTTGCAGGAAATCCTGGTTGGAGAGCTTCTTGTTCAATCCCTCATACTCCTTGTCCACTTTTTTCAACTGCTTCTCCAGCCTGGATAGTTCAGCCTCGAAGTCCACTATCCCTTCCAGGGGAACATAGATTTCATCACCTTTTACCACTGCAGTTGCGGAAGCCCTGGGGGCGTCTATATCCGGGGCGATTTCCATGCTCTGCAACCTGGCCAACTGGGTGATCACCTCCTGGTTCTCCTCCAAAAACCCCTTTCTTTCCCCGCTGGACTTGATCTTGAGCTGCAGTTTTTCCGCAGGATTAATGTTGAGTTCACTGCGGATATTCCGGACGCTGACCACCACTTGCTGGAAGTAGTCCAACTTTTCCTCCAGCTCCTGGTCCCTGCATTCCGGTCTGCTTTCCGGAAACATAACCCGGGAGAGATCCAGGGTTTGGAGTCCGGGGAAATAGGACCATATTTCCTGGCTCACAAAGGGTATTAACGGATGCAGCAAAATCAGGATTTCGGTAAAGGTCTTGTGCAGACAGGCCTGGGCAATTTTCCTTTCTTCCGGGTCGTTGGAGTATATCTCCGGCTTGATCATTTCCAGGTACCAATCGCAGTAGGTATGCCAGATGAATTGATAGAGGGCCTGTGCAGCCTCGTTGAAATGATAGCCCTCCAGGGCGTCCTGGACCTGGGTTTTTACTTTTTCCAATTCGTGCAGAATAAACTTGTGGCTGAAGTTGTTCATCTCTTCTGCCCGGAACTCCGGAACATCGTCCTCCAGGTTGAGCAGCACCAGCCTGGCAGCGTTCCAAATCTTGTTGATAAAATGTTTGTATCCCTCGATCCTGGATTCGGAGAGTTTAATATCCCTGCCCATTGCAGCGAATGCGGTAAGTGTAAAGCGCATCGCATCCGCTCCGTACCTCTCGATCATAAGCAGCGGATCTATAACGTTTCCTGTGGACTTGCTCATCTTGCGACCGTTCTCGTCCCGGACCAGGGCGTGGATGTAAACGTGCCTGAAGGGAACTTCCTGCTTGAAATAAAGTCCCATCATCATCATTCTGGCCACCCAGAAGAAGATAATATCAAAAGCGGTGACCAGGACCGAGGTGGGATAGAACAATTGCAAGTCCTTGGTGTCCTCGGGCCATCCCAGGGTGCTAAATGGCCAGAGCGCGGAGGAGAACCAGGTGTCCAATACATCCGTGTCCTGATGGAGTTCGCTGCTGCCGCAATCCGGACATTTATCCGGGTCCTGCCTGGAAACTGTCACCCGGCTGCAGTTGTTACAGGTCCAGGCGGGTATCCTGTGGCCCCACCAAATCTGTCTGGATATGCACCAGTCCCTGATATTGCTCAGCCAGTCGAAATAGAGATTGTTCCAGTTGGAGGGAAAGATCACGGTATCACCGTTTTCAACAGCCTCCCTTGCCCTTCTGGCCAAGTCCCGGGTAGCCACGAACCATTGCTTGGAAACAATGGGCTCCACCACGGTGTCGCATCTATAGCAACTGCCCACATTGTGCAGGTACTGTTCCTGTTTTTCCAAACAAGCTTGTGCTTTCAGGTCCTCTACTACCCTGCTCCTGCAGTCGAACCTGTCCAAACCGGTGTACGACTCTCCCGCCTGCTCGGTCATACAACCGTTATCCCCTATGACCTTTACCCTTTCCAGTCCATGTCTGTTTCCCATCTCGAAGTCGTGCGGATCGTGTGCCGGGGTTACTTTCAAGCATCCGGTCCCGAATTCCATTTCAACATGGGAATCCGCAATCACTGGTATCCTCCTGGAGGTCAAGGGCAGATCTATTTCCCTGCCGATCATGTCCTTGAACCTATCGTCATCCGGGTGCACTGCTACCGCTGTATCCCCCAGCATGGTCTCCGGCCTTGTGGTGGCCACTATCAGGTATTCATCAGAATCCGCCAGGGGATAGCGGAGATGATATAGCCCCCCTTGGGTTTCCTCGTGCTCCACCTCCAGGTCAGCCAAGGCGGTTTGGCACCTGGGGCACCAATTTATCATGTAGTTACCCTGGTAGATAAGCCCGTCCTCGTAGAGCTTGACAAAGACTTCCCGGACTGCATTGGACAATCCCTCGTCCATGGTGAATCTCACCCTGTTCCAGTCCACCGAGGCACCCAACTTATTTATCTGGTTCAGGATCTTGTCCCCGTATTCCTGTTTCCATTCCCAGACTCGCTGAATAAACTTTTCCCTGCCCAGTTCCCTCCTGGAGATACCTTCCTGGGCCAAATGCCGCTCCACCACGTTCTCGGTGGCAATACCGGCGTGATCAGTTCCGGGAACCCAGAGTACGTTATAGCCCTTTTGCCTCTTGTAACGACACAAGATATCCTGCAGGGTTATATTCAAGGAATGCCCCATGTGCAGTGTTCCAGTCACGTTAGGGGGAGGAATCACTATGGAATAGGATGGTCCTTCATCCTCTGCATCCGGGGTGAATGAATTGTTGTCCTCCCAGAACCGGGACCATTTATCTTCCACTTCCCGGGGCTCGTATTCCTTGGACAGGTTTTCCTTGGTCATAACAGTCTCTCCCTTGGAACTATTGTTGGTTGTATTTATTCCTGTACTATGTTCCTGGTTCTTGGTTTCTGGTTCTTGGCTGCTGGGTTTTTATACACATCCCTGCTTTCTTCTTTCCCTACCTACTGACTACCAACTTATGTCTTCTGACCTCTAATCTCTGTCATCTGACTTCTGTCTTCTGTCATCTGTCATCTGTAAACGGCTGACAGCAGGGGCAATAAACTGAACTCCTGCTGGAGACCTTTATGGTTTCCAGGATAGAACCACAGTGCTGACATTTTTCTCCCTTGCATCCGTAGACACAGAATTGTTCCTGAAAAGATCCGGAATTTCCGGAGCTGTCCACATAATCGCTAAAGGAGGATCCCTTGGCCTCTATTGCCTTGTTCAAGACATTGTGCAGGGATTTTTTCAGCCTGGTAACCTGGTCGGAATTCAGATCACAAGCCCGCAAACAAGGGTGCAACCCCGCCTTGAAAAGCGCTTCGTCCGCGTATATATTTCCAATACCCGCTATCATTTTCTGATCCATAAGAAAAGATTTCAATTTTGTCTTTTTGTTTCCGATCAAATCCTTGAGGTCCTGTTCTGTTATCTCCAGGGCATCCGGACCCAAGTTCGCTATGAAATCCCACTGTTGCAGTTCATCAGAGCTAAAGAAACCCAGGTAGCCGAATTTGCGTTTGTCCTGAAAAAGTAGGCGATTGTTGCTAGCCAGGTTAAAGACAACCTGAGTATATTTGTCCAAGAAATTCTCCCCTTTTTCCTGATCCTCCCATAGTAGCTGCCCGGTCATTTTTAGATGACATGCAATATGCTTGTCCCTGTCCAGATCCAGGATCAGTAGTTTCCCCTTTCTTCGGACTCCCTGAATTTGCTTATTTTTGACACTTTCCTGAAAGGAAGTAATATCTCCTTTAATGCAGCCGGAGTAGAATATTTCCGCATTCTTGATCATCTCTCCTGGCAGGACCTGGTTCAATCCATTGGCTATAGTTTCTACTTCAGGAAGTTCGGGCATAATTTTTCATTAACTCCTTTTGGCTGTAAACAAACATTAATTACAACAACTGAAAAAAACACGCAAGGTCAGAACTTGGACCAATCCGGATAAATATTCGCACAGCGAACTACCCGGCTGCGGCTTAAATATATTCAAGTGCCCCCGATAGATTAAGATGAATCTTTGTTGTAAAATATCAAGATTAAAATCGCACCGGCTCAATCCTATTGAAAAATGTGGTTTCCTGGTTTAAAATTCTGGTGTTAAAAATAATATGCCAACAGTATTTTAAGGATTTGGTTATGAAAAAGAATTATTTCATTTTCCTTTTTAGCCTGGCTGTTATCGTAATTGCCACTCTTTGGATGATGCCGATGAACATTGGCTCCGAGACCAGGGAGCACGGGATTGAAAAACACGGAGAGAAAATTGATCTCCCCAAGCCCAAAAACATCAATACAATTTCCCTGCATCAAGCACTAGCCCACAGGAGAAGCGTAAGAGCATACCAGGATAAACCCCTTAATTTGCAGGAAATCTCGGAACTGGCATGGGCTGCCCAGGGCATCACCTCTTCCAGGATGGGAGGCAGAACCGCACCTTCCGCCGGTGCCCTGTATCCGTTGGAATTATATATCGTGGTAAAAAGAGCCCGGGATTTTGAGGCAGGAGTCTACCACTACCTACCCAAAGATCACAAACTAGTGCAATTATCGAAACAAAAAGTCAGCAGACAGTTGGCAAATGCTGCCCTGGGACAAATGTTCATATCCGAGGCACCGGTAATTTTGGTAATTACCGGGAATTATTCCGTAACCACTTCTAAATACCGGGAAAGAGGAATCCGCTATGTACACATGGAAGCCGGACACGTTGCCCAGAATATCTATTTGCAGGCCGAAAGCCTGGATCTGGGTACAGTAACCGTAGGGGCCTTTGTTGATGACAAGATAAAAGACACCCTTCACCTACCCCAAGCTCAAACTCCTTTTTATCTCATGCCCATTGGAAAAGTCGATTAAATTGAAATGACAATGACACTTGTTTTACCTGTTTGCAATTCTTTTGAACATAAGTCCGGATTATTTGGGAACAAAACTTCAAGTAGGACTTTAAGTTTATTTTAGTGTGACAACTATTACAACCAATCGCTCGAAAGTCTTGTCAGGTTGACAAAATTTGCATTATTTGCTTAACTTATGAAGTAGAAAACAAGAATCATTTAAACTATGTTTTTAAGTTTGAACAAGCTGAGGTTAACATGAAAAAGTTTTATGTTTTAGAGTGTTAAGGTTTTAAGGTGTAAGAATAAGACTTATACATCATTTGTTGTACCCATGAGGGCATGGGAGTCAACATTAAAATTTAAAAGGGGATCTAACTATGGGTACAAAAAAAATAGAAAAATCAACTTCGGCTCACTATTTTCCTCTACTGATCAAAAACCTTTTGGACACCCCGCTGAACTATACTCCTGAAAGAGAAATCGTATACAGGGATATTATCCGCTACAACTATAGAACATTGATTTCCAGGATCAAGAAACAGGCTGATGCATTGAATAAAATAGGCATGGAACAGGGCAATATAGTGGGAGTCATGGACTGGGACAGCCATCGCTATCTGGAATCTTTTTTTGCAGTTCCATCCATGGGAGCGGTGCTGCATACAATCAATGTGCGCCTTTCTCCCGAACAATTGGTTTATACCATAAATCACGCAGAAGATGATATCCTTTTGGTCAATGAGGATTTTTTACCACTTTTGGAATCTGTAAAGGATCAGATTCAAACAGTGAAAAAAATAATTCTGCTGACTGATAACGAAAATTCCAATCCAGATACAAGTCTTGCCCTGGACGGAGAGTATGAACAACTCTTGGAACAAGCCACAGATGAATTTGATTTTCCGGAAATTGAGGAAGACTCCATGGCCACCCTTTTCTATACCACCGGTACCACAGGTTTGCCCAAGGGTGTTTATTACAGTCACAGACAAATTGTTATGCACACTTATGGACTATTGTCCACGCTGACCGGATTCAACCATCCTTTGCAGTCAGACTCTTCGGATATTTATATGCCCCTCACACCGATGTTTCACGTCCACGCCTGGGGAATGCCGTATTTATTCACCATGCTCGGTTGCAAGCAGATTTATCCAGGTCGCTACGAACCGGAAATGATATTGAAACTGCTCACTGAGGAAAAGGTTACATTTTCCCACTGTGTGCCCACGATACTGCACATGTTGGTCAATAGTCCAATAATTAACGATCTGGACCTGTCCAGGTGGAAAGTGGTCATAGGTGGTTCCGCATTGCCCCAAGGGCTGTGTAAACAAGTCCTGAAACACAACATAAATGTGGCTGCAGCTTACGGATTGTCCGAGACATGTCCGCTTTTGACCTGTGCGGTGCTAAAGCCCCATATGCAAAATTGGGATATCGAGGATCAAGTACCCATTCGCTGCCGTACCGGTCTCCCCACCCCCAATGTCCTGCTCAGGGTTATTGACTCCTTGGGTAATCCCTTGCCCCACGACGGAGAATCAACTGGAGAAATAGTGGTCAGGGCACCCTGGTTGACCCAAGGCTATTACAAGGATCCGGAAAAGAGTGAAGAGCTTTGGGAGGGTGGTTGGCTCCATACCGGAGATGTGGGATTTATTGACCAAGAGGGTTATCTACAGATCACGGATAGGCTGAAGGATGTTATCAAAACCGGCGGAGAATGGATTTCTTCCCTGCAATTGGAGGATATTATCAGTAGGCACGAAGCAGTCAGCGAAGTAGCGGTTGTCGGAATTCCGGATGAAAAATGGGGGGAACGCCCCATGGCCAAGGTAGTACTGTTTGAACAATACAGGGATAGTGTTGGAGAACAGGACTTGCAGGAATACTTCCAGCAATTCGTGGAAGACGGGACGCTTCCCAAATACGGTGTTCCGGACAGAGTGGAAATAGTGGACTCCATACCTAAAACCAGCGTAGGAAAGATCAACAAGAAGGAAATCAGAAAGCACTACGCCTGATAGAACAATTTACATCTTCTGCACCCGATAGGCGGGTGCAGAAGATGTAACATAGCTTTGATTGCCGGAATACGGGATTATATTCAGGTCTGGGATTCCTTTTCCCTGGTTAAACAATAGATACCTTTTCCCTCCATTGCAGGCTTGAAACAAAGATTGTCCGAGACGCACTCTGCAGGACGAAGATCTCCTTCCTGCCAGCGCTTGACCAATGCTGGCTCCCTGATCAAGGGGCGGCTCATGGAGATATAGTCTGCAATCCCTTCGTTAACAACTTCTTCCGCCTTTTCATAGGAACGTATTCCACCCACCAAAATAAGTGGTAAATCGATATTCTGCTTGAATATGTGAGCCTCACTGCTGAAATATGCCTCTTTTTCAGGGGAATCAATCTTGGGGCGGCTGGGTGAGAGTTTTCCCCCGGTCAAAAGTCCCCCGCTCAATTCAATTGCATCCAGGCCAGAATTTGCCAAAAGCTTACCCACCTGAAGCGAATCTTCCGCACTTAATCCGTAGTCGTCGAAATCCCGGGAATTGATTTTGACCATTACGGGATAATCCTCACCTACTTCCCGTCTTATAGCCTGCAGGATTTCCAGGTGCAACCTGGATCTGTTTTCTATATCACCGCCGTATTCATCACTACGTTTATTAAAGGCAGGAGATAAAAATTGACTAAGTAGATAGCCGTGCGCGGAATGTATCTGTACACCGTCAAATCCTGCCTGTTTAGCCCTGCCAGCGGCACGGGCAAAATCCTGGATTAAATCCTGTAAGTCCTCCTTGCTGATTTCATGACGCGGAGAACTGGAAAGTCCTTCGAAATCCGAGGCCACCATGGGAGGGCCACCTGCAAGATCCTCACTGGTAAAATGACCGGCATGTGCCAGTTGTGCCAAAATTTTTCCTCCCGCGGAATGCACTGCTTGAGTTAGTTCTCCCAGCCCCTCAAGGAGCTCGTCCTTATATATTCCCAATTGCCAGGGACTTGCCTTACCACGGGGCTGGACATAAATATGGCCCGGGATAATCAATCCCACCTCCCCTTCTGCAAGATCTTGCATAGTCCGGATCAATTGAGGGGTCACAGCACCATCCTCGGTTGCCATACCCTCCCAAGTCGCGGAACGCACAAAACGATTCTTCAACTCCAGGCTGTTTATCCTGCTTGATTCAAACAAGTTTTTCATACAAATACTCCATTTTTTATGTTGATGTTATCAACATTTTTTTAACACCTTATCTTTTTCAACTCAAACATATATTTCTGGACAGTTAAAAGTTTTAAATAATCTTCTGAAATTACAAGTCTTTATATCGCACTTGAATATGCTTTCCCATTGTAGTAAATTGCCTTGCTTTGATTCAAAAACTTCGGGCAATCTTTCCTAAGGCACGAGAACATAGGACCTCGAGCAATCTCGACTCCTAAGCAGGGAGAACTTGGAACTCTTTAGATATATTTGATTACATAATTTGGATATCGAATGAAAGAAATCTGCCTGGAAAAAAACTAAGCACCACTTGCATTCAAACAATTTTTAAGTTATAGGTAGGGAGTTAAAAAATTTTTTCCTCTGGAAAATCCAATTTTTTAACAAAGGTGTACACAATGCAAATAACGTTCGATCTGCACTTCCATGCTAATACCTATAGCCTATTGCCGATGCTAAAAAAGCATCGACTCAAACAATATCGGTATTTCCTGGAACAAATCAATCTGGACTATTTGGCCTCCACTGAACATGTTTACAAAAATCCCCTGGATACATTCAAGTACTTGAGAGAATGC
>CAJXKR010000030.1 GCA_913055815.1 uncultured Desulfohalobiaceae bacterium
ATCTTAATACGTCGACGAATAATTTTGAAGATTGACGAAGTCAAACGGAAAAAGGGCAATTTCCGGATGAAAACTAGGTAAGAGGCAATTGGAGAATCAGGCAAATAAAAAGAGAGTTGAGGCTTTAAATCAAGAAAAAAAAGAACGAAGAACCAATAACGAGAAAACTTACAACCTACACCAGCTAAAGAGCTTATGAACTTAAAAGCTAAAGAGCTAAAGAATCATGAACACAACAACTCAAGAACAAATAGACTATACCCCTGCCAGACAGGAGTTTACGCAAAACATAATCGAGAGATCCGGGCAACCCATATTTGGCTGCTATGCTTGCAAACGTTGTGCTGCCGGCTGTCCAGTAGCCCCGGAAACAGGCGGATTCACCCCGGACAAATTGATAAGATCCATCTTATACGGTGACAAGGAGGCAATTTTCAACAATCCCTTGATTTGGCGCTGTGTATCCTGCTTCACATGCGGAACCCGCTGCCCCAACAACATCCACTGCAGCAAGATCAACGAGGCCCTGAAACAGATACACAAGGAAGAGAATTTGCACTCATCCTATCCAGGGGTGGCCTATTTTCACGAAGAGTTTTTCAAGTCCGCCATTCGATCCGGACGGCTAAACGAAATCGATTTCCTGCTCAGATACCAGGTCAGGTACAACCTGAGATTGGCCAAGCACGGGGAATTCAAAAAAATCGGGAAGGAACTGCGAAAACAGATAAAATTCGGAAACTCGCTCCGCAAGAAGAAGCGCCTGGGACTCTCTTTACACTCTTCCAAGGGCAGAAGGGAGTTGAAAAAAATAAAAGCTCATCAAATCAGAAAAAGAAAGATGTAGTTGCAGTTCATTACAAATCAACAGAAAGAAAAATAAAGACAGTATCTTGCGTATAGAGTTTTGACTCTGGAGCTGAAAAGATCAACAACAAATTTACCGCGTATCCAAGGAATATATATGACCGCTCTTGCCTATTACCCGGGTTGTTCCCTGATGCAGACCGCATCGATCTACAATGAGCAGGTCAAGTATGTCTGCAATTCCCTGGGCATACAGCTGCAGGAAATCCAGGATTGGAACTGCTGCGGGGCCACTTCTGCAGGTAAGATAGATGAGTACATGGCACTGCTCATGCCTGCCAGGAACATAAAGCTCGCAGAATCACAGGGAAATCAAGAAATCATAATACCCTGTTCCGCTTGTTTCTCCAGGACCATCACCACTTTGACCTCTCTGAACAGGGACAAGACGTTGAAAGACAGGATAAACTCAGATTTGAACTTTCATATCCAAGGGGATATCCAGATCAGCAATCTGCTGGATCTAATCTGGAGACATACCTTGTCCGGGAGATTAAAGAGCAGATTGCAGGCAAGCTTCAATGGATTGACTGCAGTGTGTTATTACGGATGCATGTTAACCAGGTTCCCAGTGGACATCAATATTTCCGACGATCCTGAAAACCCCCGGAAGATGGAAAAAATACTCAATACCCTGGGCTGCCACACCCTGGACTGGAACTCCAAGACCTACTGCTGCGGGGCCTCCGCGGCTGTGAACGACAGGGAAGTGGCCAACAGGCTAATGTCCAGGATATTTCGCGAGGCCAATACCAGGGGAGCGGACTGTATAGTAACAACATGTCCGATGTGTCAAATGAATCTGGATGCATATCAAGAAGATATCAAGCATACACTCCCTGTTTTTTATTTGACCGAGTTGCTGGGCCTGGCCCTGGGCTATCCACCTGAGGAGCTTAAACTGGACAGGCATTTTATACAGGGCCTGGAAATAGTCAAGGAGAGCTTGGAATATGCAGAACAGTGACAACCCTAAAATGCACGGATCCGTCCTGATCGCAGGAGGCGGGATAGGCGGGATGCAGGCTGCACTGGATTTGGCGGACAGCGGTTACAAAGTGTATATCGTGCAGAAAGAATCCGCAATCGGCGGTACAATGGCAAGACTGGACAAGACATTTCCCACCGGTGACTGCGCCATGTGCATGCTTTCTCCCAGAATGGTTGACTTGTCCAGGCACCCTAATATCGAACTTTTGACCCTGTCCGAAGTGCAGAACGTATCCGGAGAGGCAGGCAACTTTACAGTGGATATTTTTAAGCATCCCAGGTATGTGGACCCATATAAGTGTACTGGTTGCGGACAATGCGAGCTAAAGTGCCCCAAGACTGTGAGCAGCGAATTCGAACAATCCCTTTGCAATCGCAAGGCAATTTACGCCTTGATGGCACAGGCAGTCCCCAACACCCGGGTTATAGACGAAAAAAACTGTATATACCTGCAAAGGGGAAAATGCCGTGCATGTGAGAAGTTTTGCGAAGCAGAGGCCATAGATTTCCTGGACACCGGCAAATCCCACAAATTGGAAGTGGGTGCCATTATTCTCTCTCCGGGATTGTCCAGGTTCGATCCCATATCCAAACAGGAATTGGGATTCAGGCGCTGGCAGAATGTAATCACTTCAATGCAGTTCGAAAGGATGCTATCTGCTTCCGGTCCCTTTTTCGGAGAAGTCAAGAGGCCGGGAGACGAAAAACATCCCTACAAGATAGCCTGGATACAGTGTGTGGGATCCAGGGATCCACACAATGCCAATCCCTGGTGCTCTTCAGTATGTTGTATGTACGCCACTAAACAAGCCATTATTGCAAAGGAACACGACCGCTCCCTGGAACCCGTGATATTCTACATAGACATGCGGGCCTATGGAAAAGACTTTGACAAATACGTGGACCAGGCCAAAAATGTATCCGGGGTGAGATATGTAAGGGGTATGGTCTCCGGCTTGGAAGAAGACCCCAATACATCTGATATCCTGTTAAGCTATATGGACGAATGGGGTGAAATGCAAGAGGAAGTCTTTGGCCTGGTGGTCCTATCAGTGGGTCTGCAACCCCATGAAGACGCAGATAAATTCGCATCTACCTTCGGGATCGATTCTGATATACACGGCTTCCCGGTTAGCAGTGAAATAACCCCGCTGCAAAGTTCCATCCCAGGGATTTATGTAACCGGGACCTATCAAGCACCCAAGGATATTCCGGAAACCGTGATCCAGGGTAGCGCTGCAGCAGCCAACTGCATGAGCCTGCTCTCGGATGTGCGCAATACTGAAATCGAGAGCAAGGAACTCCCCCAGGAAATTGACCTGGGTGATGAAGAACCGCGTATCGGGGTATTTGTCTGCCATTGCGGGATCAATATTTCCCAGACCGTTGATGTCAAACAGGTGGTTCAGGGGGTCGAGTCCGCGAATTACGTAGGACATGCTGAAGATCTTATGTATGCCTGTTCACAGGACAGCCAGGAGAGGATAAAGGAACTGACGAAGGAAAAGAACTTAAATCGCATAGTAGTTGCCTCTTGTACTCCCCGGACACACGAACCCTTGTTCCAGGATACCATAAGGGACGCAGGCCTGAACAAGTACTTGTTCGAACTGGCCAATATCAGGGAGCAATGTGCCTGGTGCCATATGGAAGAAAACGAACAGGCCACACAAAAGGCCTTGGATATCGTAAACATGCATATAAATAAAGTCTCCAAGCAAGATCCCATATCCACGGGTTCAGTTGACGTAACTCCAGGCGCCTTGGTTATTGGAGGAGGGATAGCTGGTATTACTGCTGCCAACTCCCTGGCAGACCAGGGATTCTTTGTGGATCTAGTGGAACAGGAGCATATGCTGGGAGGGATGCTGAACAGTGTGCACAGGGTCCTGGGTTACGACGATGTGCAGGGTTTTCTGCAGGAAAGGATAGACAGGACCCATAGGCACGAAAACATCCAGGTGCATACCAATGCGCGCATAGACAACACCGAAGGATTCGTGGGCAATTTTAAGACCAGGCTTTCCACAGGCCAAGTAATCGAACACGGGAGCATAATAATAGCAACCGGGGGGAGAGATTATCAGCCAGAGGAATATGGGTATGGCAAGAGTGACAGGATTATTACCCAGAGGGAACTGGGGGAAAGGATTGAGAAGCAGCCCCCTCATCCGGGGGAGCACTATGTAATGATCCAGTGCGTGGGTTCAAGGGAAAAGCAACACAACTATTGTTCCCGCATCTGCTGCCAGGAGGCTGTAAAGAACGCTATAACACTGAAAGAAGCCTGTCCGGAGTGTGCTGTAACAGTTTTCTACCGGGACATCCGAACATATGGATTAAAAGAGGATTACTATACCAAAGCCAGAAACCTGGGAGTAATGTTTATCAGATACACCCCGGAGATGCCACCAGAAGTGGAGATTGCCCAGGACAGGATCCTTGTGCAAGGCCTTGATCATATCCTGAACAAGACAGTGATCACTCGGGCGGATTACCTGGTCCTGTCCACCGGTATCAGGCCCCATTCCAGCAGTAGCGAGATTGCGGAAAAACTCAAGCTGACCAGGAATGAAGACGGTTTCTTCCTGGAATCCCATGTGAAATTGGCACCTGTGGACTTCCCTACCGAGGGAATTTTTCTAGCTGGTCTCGCCCATTCCCCCAAGAATCTCCAGGAGAGCATCAGTCAAGCACAGGCTGCCGCAGGGAGGGCAGGATCCCTGCTGGCCAGGGAAAAATTGGAGGTCTCCGGGGCTGTAGCCAGGCACAATCCGGACAATTGCATGTTTTGCCTGGCATGCCTGCGAATATGTCCTTTTGATTCTCCCTATATTGACGAAGACGGCAAACTTAAACACAATGAAGTAAAGTGCATGGGTTGTGGCCTGTGCTCAGGGATTTGCCCCGGGAAGGCATTCCAGGTAAACAAGTTCAGGGATGAACAGATCTTGTCCATGATCGATGCAGCAGCCGCTTACTAAATTAAAATCAGCGCTTCGGGGAAAAGACATGAATACATCAACTCCAAATAGCTGGGAACCCAAAATTATTGCATTTGCCTGTCACTACTGTGCCTTTGCCGCGGCTGACCTGGCAGGGGTGATGCGCCGTTTCTACCCCGCCAATATCAGGATTGTTCGCCTCCCCTGTTCCGGAAAACTGGATTATTCCTACGTGTTAAGGGCATTTGAAAAAGGAATGGACGGGGTCTTTTGCGCCGGGTGACTGGAAGGGCAATGCCATTTCCTGGAAGGAAATACTCATGCGGCAAAGAGGATAACTTATCTGCAGGGCCTTTTGCCGGAAGTGAACCTGGACCCGGAGCGACTGGAAATGTTTAATCTCTCGGCAGCAATGGGTACCAAGTGGGCAGAAATCTGCTCCAATTTTACAGACAGGATCAAGACCCTGGGTCCATCTCCCATAAGACAAAAGCTGGAAAAGCTAAACAGGAACAACGTGGTTACGTGATTATGTGCTTCTTCCCCCGTCAAGGCAGGGACGGCGTCGAGATTTCCAAGTGCTTACGTAATAATAAGATCCTGAAGGCTGCTATTCAACAATTGAAAGATGTTTCTCGCAACGAAAGTCTTCGTTGACGAGATTGCCCTCGCAACGAAAACCGAAAGGGTTAAAAAATACAAAACAGGAGCTAGTTGTTAAATGATCACAGCCACTCAAAAGCCCCTGTCAGAAATTTGGGAGATGCTAAAAGGATGTAGCCGAGTTTTGATACTCGCCTGTAATACATGCGTGGCAGTTTGCCACGCAGGGGGCAACAAGGAAGGGGAAATACTCGCATCACTACTTAAAATGCTGGCTATTCAGGATGAACTGGATCTGGAAATCAAGAACAACTGTGTTGAAAAACAATGTGAGCAAAATGACCACTCTGATCTGGAAGATGATCTCGACTGGGCTGATGCAATCCTGAGCACTGCATGCGGTGCCGGTGTGCAGTTTATCGCGGAAACATACCGGGGAAAGCCGGTCTATCCAGCTTTGGACACCTGCTTTATAGGCGTTACCGAGGAAAAGGGCTTGTGGACGGAAAGGTGTCAAGCATGCGGGAATTGCATACTAGGATTTACCGGGGGCATATGTCCAATATCCAGGTGTGCCAAAAGATTGTTAAACGGACCCTGCGGTGGCTCCACAGCAGGAAAATGTGAAATAAATCCCGAACTGGATTGTGCCTGGCAACTTATTATCGATAGATTGAAAGGACTGGACAGACTTGAATTGTACGAACAATTGCCCCAGGTGAAAGACTGGTCCACAGACAGGGCAGGAGGACCGAGGAGACGAATCCTGGATGAATAGAGACGACCAGGGCCTGACCCGGTTTCCAGTTGGCAATACTTTAATCCTGTTTAAACAACGAGCCCAAATATGAAACAATTTCAAGACTTGGTGGAAGAAGTACAAAAACCCGGACTTTGCCGCCTTTGCGGGGGGTGTGTAAATTTTTGCACTGCAATAAACTACGGGGCACTGGCTTTTGACAGGACCGGAACCCCCTATCTGAAAGACAGGGACAAGTGTATTGAATGCGGGCTTTGCTACGCCATTTGCCCTGAAACCAGTGAACTGGATACGGAGTTGAAGATTAATTTCAAATGGACACCTCCCATGGGAAACTACATAAAGATACTGGCAGCCAGGAGCAAGGATCCCAAGATCAGGAACCTGGCAACCGACGGCGGTGTAGTAACCTCGCTACTGCTCTTCCTGCTGGATCGTGGATTTATAGACGGGGCAATAGTGAGCAGGCAAAAAGACTCCCTTGAACGGAAGCCGTATCTCGCCGCCAGCAAACAAGAGATCCTGGAATCCGCAGGATTCTACATGGATCATTCCCAGGGAATGCAGGAATTCAGCAGCAAATATTCCACATATTCCTCATCTATAGAGGAACTGAGCCCGATGATGCAAAAGGGCTTTAGAAGGGTGGCCTTTGTGGGACTTCCCTGTCAAATAAATACAGTTAGAAAAATGGAAGCACTGGGAATTGTGCCGACTGATGCGATCAAATATTACTTGGGGCTTTTTTGTTCAGGCACTCTTGTATTCGGGGAAAAAGAAAAACGCATACTGCAAGAGATGGGGAATTTTTATTGGGATGAACTAAAAAAGATCAACATCAAGGAAGACTTCATGCTGCATCTGCAAAACGGCCAAACGAGGCATATTCCCTTGAACAATCTGGATTTCATGAAAAAATACGCGTGTTTCTTTTGCGACGACTACTCTGCCGAGTTTGCGGATATCTCCTTCGGTGGCCTGGGAGCCAAGGAAGGTTGGACTACAGTGGTCACCCGAACCACAAAAGGGAGGAATACCTACCTGGAATCACAAAATGAGTTTCTAGAGGAGTACCAGGGCACAGACAGGAAAGAACACTTGGAACAAATTGTAGACAAATGCAGGACGTATTCCAAGCACAAAAAACAGCAGGCAAAAAGCATGCGGCAAAACTTGGGTAAAACTTAGTACAACAAAGGGAATTAGCGGTTTGCAACCCGCAACGCAGCCAACGCACGAAAACTATTATTTTTTTTCATTTCAGGGATTTTACAATCTTACAAAATATGATATAATTAAAAATAGGATATAAATAGGCTTTTTATAAAATCATATCAAGGAGGATTTATGAGCGACAAGAAGAGTATATTGCTAATAGATGATGATCCGGAATTCGTAAGTCTGATGCAAAAAAAACTGAAAAAATTCGACTGCCGCATAGAAACCGCATATGATGGGGACGAGGGATTAAAAAAGGCCAGGTCCAATCCACCGGACTTAATAATCCTGGACGTTATGATGCCGGTAAAAGATGGATTTCAGACCTGCAAGGAACTGAAGGCAGACGAGAATTGCTCTGAAATCCCGGTTATCCTGTTGACTGCTGTAGCTGATCACATAGCGGACACCAGCTATACACAGCACGACGCCATGAGCATAGAGGCGGACGAGTATGTACCCAAGGGTCCTGACTGCAGCGAACAGGTCATTGAATGCGTTCAGGATTTCTTGGAAGCCTAGACAAAGGCTTGGCCTTTAAGCTGATTCCCGATTGTGGCATTGCAGTGCATAGTCCTGGATGGTACCTAGTAGATCAGGTGACCGGGTATGAGTTCATTTTCATCTGGATCGCGCCAGCTGACATCTCCAAGGGAGTAATTCGAGCATGAACATAGGTTTAATTTGCGGGGGGGAGATAACAGACGAAGTACTTAGAAAGATCCTGGAATATGCTGAACAAGGGAACAGAATTGCCAAGATCAAGGCCTTGGTAGTTCCAGGAGACAAGTCACCGACCGTTCAGGAAACAGAAAACAAGCTGGATGCAGAGGTGGTTTCTGATTATAGACAACTCTATAATCCGGATTACCAGATAGATCTGATCATTGTCCTATCTCCGGGAAAAAGCATATTTGACAACATCCTGCAGACCAAGCCCAACAATATTAGGGTGATTGGCTACCCCACTTTTGAACTCCTCTGGAACATCATCAACATAGAAAACAAGAAGCTGGAGAAAAGGAACCAAGAAATCCAGGCCATCCTGGACGGCCTGGAGGAATTTATCGTAGTGATCAATCCGGACAAGACCATAGCGGATACAAACCATTCCTTCCTGGAGAAGATGGGCTATTCCAGGGAAGAAGTTATAGGCCACAAGTGTTACGAAGTCTTTCAAAAGTCCAACAGGCAATGCGAGCCTGGTAAAAGAAACCTGAATTGTCCGCACGATGAAGTATTTACAAAGGGAAGCTTTACCCAGAAAATATTCCCGCGGATGAATAACAGAGGGGAACTGGTCTATATAGAGGTATCCATCTATCCTATATGGGAGGAAAGTGGCCAAATTTCCAAGGTCATAGAGGTAAGCAGGGATGTTACCCAACTCAAGAAACCAGACCAGGAGATTAATAAAGAGTTGGAAAGGATGGTAGAGGAAAGGACAAGGGAATTAAAGGCACAACAGCAGAAAATAGTGCACAAAAACAAGATGGCCTCTCTTGGCAAACTCTCCGCCTCCGTGGTACACGAAATCAACAACCCGATTTCCGGGCTATTGAACCTAATCCTGCTCATTAAAAAAATTGTGGAACAGGAAGAACTGGACTCCTCCTCCATAAAATCGTTTCAACACTACTTGGAATTAATGGAATCCGAGACCAGGAGAATCAGCAGGATCACATCCAACCTGCTGTCCTTTTCCCGCGGAACCAGGCTGGAATTTGAATCCGTGAATGTAAACAATATCCTGGAAGATTTATTTTTGATAAACAACAACTTCCTGAAGTTAAACAACATAGAGCTCAACAAACAGCTTGACGAAGATCTGCCCAACATAACCGGAGATGAAGGGCAATTAAAACAGGTCTTCATGAATCTTCTCACTAACGCAGTAGAGGCTATGGAGGAACAGGATCCGGGAATATTGACTGTTTCAACCAGCAGGGAAAATCACTACATCCGCATAACCTTTCAAGATACTGGGTTGGGGGTCCCGGAAGAATATATAAACCAAGTTTTCGATCCCTTTTTTTCAACAAAATCGCAAGGTAAGGGCGTAGGATTGGGAATGTCCGTGGCTTATGGGATAATCCAACAACACAGCGGATATATGTACATAAAATCCGAACAGGGCTCAGAAACCGAAATCATTGTTCATTTACCCTTGACACAACCCCAAACCAAATACGAATAAACTATGGAAAAATCTCAAATACTTATAGTAGACGACGAGCTGATTATCAGGGAATCGCTAGCTGCCTGGCTGCAACGGGACGGACACCAGATCGAGGCCTTGGCTAGCGGAGAAGACGCCCTCCAGAGGCTGCAGAAAAAGCGCTTCGATATTCTGTTTTTGGACCTAAAGCTGGAAGGTATGGATGGAATAGAGGTACTGAAACAGATAAAGGACATTGACCAGGACATAACAGTTGTCATGATAACCGCTTACGGATCAGTTGCCACCGCGGTGGAAGCAATGAAGAATGGTGCCTACGACTACCTGATGAAGCCTTTTGAACCTGAAGAACTCTCTGTACTTATTGAAAGGATAATGGAGCAAAAAGCCCGGGAAAGGGAAAACATCTACCTCAAGGAAAAAAACAAGGAAAGGAGCCGCTTTGAAAACCTGATTGGACAATCCCAGTTGATGCAGGAACTCTTCGATTTTATCCAGGATATTGCCCCTTCGGAATCCACTATACTCATCACCGGGGAGACCGGTACAGGCAAGGAATTGGCAGCCAAGGCCATTCACAGTAACAGTTACTACGCCCAAGGGCCATTTGTTGCGGTTAATTGCGGTGCCTTTAACGAGGACCTGCTGGAGACGGAGCTCTTTGGTTATGAAAAAGGGGCGTTTACTGATGCCAAGACAACTAAAAAGGGCCGTTTGGAACTGGCCTGGAACGGGACCCTTTTCCTGGACGAAATCGGGGAAATCAGCCAAAGGATGCAAATAGATCTTTTAAGGGTCCTGGAAGAGAGGTACTTCTACCGGGTCGGAGGGAACCACCCTATTGAAACCAATTTCCGGGTTATCGCAGCGACTAACAAGAACCTGGAAAAAGCTGTGCAAGAAGGGAATTTTCGCGAAGATTTCTATTATCGGCTCAAAGTGATTTCCCTGGAGATGCCCCCCCTAAAAAAGAGGAAAGAAGACATACCGCTTCTGGCAGAGCATTTCAGACAGAGATTTACAGAAGACATAAACAAAAACATTGACAGCATATCCAGAGAAGCGTTAGACGAGTTGATGCTCTACGACTGGCCGGGCAATATCAGGGAATTGGAAAATGCGATCGAAAGGGCCGTGGTAGTAGGCAAAAAGAGGCAAATACAGCCCCGGGACTTGCCTATATCTTCCACTAACCAAATCGATCCAGAAGACGAATCACTGCAGAATATGGAAAAGTCCCATATCTTGAAAATATTGCAAAAGAACAGCTGGAACATCCAGCAAAGTGCTCAAGCACTGGGCATAGACAGATCAACATTATACAAAAAAATCAAGCGCTACAATCTACGTTAATAACTTGAATCCAACTTCCAGGTACAAAATCCTTGTTTCTCCCTTGGAAAAGGTGGAAAAACCGCTCCTTTCCTGTATTCAAAAAGAAATCACCGCATTTTTCGGATTTCAAACCAGGGTAATGCCCCTGTTCCAGGATCTGGACTTCTCCTACAATCCAGCAAGGGACCAGTATAATTCCACCACTATACTGCAGGGATTGAGTGAAAAATTGCCACCCGAGTTTATAAAGGTCCTGGGAATCACCAAAGTAGACTTGTTTATACCTGTCTTGACTCATGTTTACGGAGAAGCACAGCTACAGGGAAATGCGAGCATAATCTCCCTGTACAGGTTAAAGCAGGACCTATGCAGCGAGACGCCTCGAGAACACTTCCGTAACCGTATAGTAAAGGAATCGCTGCACGAACTGGGACATTGCTTCAATCTCAAGCACTGCAGGGAAAAAAGCTGTATAATGCACTACTGCAGATCCACCTATGATGTGGACCAAAAAGACTATGGATTCTGCCGCTACTGTGAAATATTCCTGCAGGACGAATTTAAGCGCCTTGCAGCGAGCATATGAGATGGAATAATGATCCCGGAAATTCGCAAGTGCTATAGCAGCTGGGGCTTATTGATTTTCTCAGGTCTTCAAGACCAGAGCTTTTAGATTATCCCAGTCCAGTTCCGGGACGTGGGCAGAGACATCGTCCACCAATTCTCCCCCGTCTGCTGCCAGCGGGCCATGTACTTGTTCCATGCAGGCAAATATCTTGTTTAAATCCTTGTTAACCAACTCATCCGCTTGCGGTCCCAATGTCAAGTTTTTCAGATCATTGCGCAAAGCACTGGCATTTACCCTGAGTATCCACCCTTCTGTATAGGGTTTTTCCCAAATCAACTCTGGATGTTCCTGCAAATCCGGATTAAAATTCATCACTACTCCGCTTACCGGGGACAACAACTCTGCCTTTGAATCCTGCTTGTATATCTGTATTCCTTTCTTGCCCTGGGCAACCTTCTTTCCCACCAGTGGGGCCTGGATACTGTCAATATTCTTGAAGCCAAGTACCCTGGCTGCAAATTCAGTCACGCCTATCTTGACCACGGAATCCTCTTCCAGTCTGATCCAGGTATGCCCGGGATATATATAATATCCGTGTGGCAGTTTATAGCCGTGCACATAATGTAAATCCCGCGGGCTCAACTCTGCGCGAACCAGATAAATATCGTCGAAATACTGCTCAAAATCACAAGAAGCACATTGGTAATCGTTTGTACAGGGACGGAACTCTATCTCCCCTTTCATGTAATGTACACAAGGCCTGGACATTTGGGGAAGCCTGCGCAACCTCTGTTCCCAATGTTCTATCTTCTCCCTGGGACCAGGATTTGGATTGCCTTGCTTCTGTTTGTTCCTCTCAGCTTCCCGACGCAAGGCACGGTCAAAAGAACAAGCAGGGCACTGGAAATCCTGCAGGCACCTCTTGTTCTTGACAATTCCGGCCTGCATCCACAAGCACTCTGGATCCAGGCCGGTTACCCTTGTTCGAATTTGTTGTTTCCTGGACATCTTGTACCTCGAAATATAGTCAATATGTTGTATACAGCCCAGTACCGGATTACAAGAATCTCTTGCTCAATCTATCAAATCCCAGTTCAGGTACATTGCCAAGGACATCATCCGCCAAAACGCCTCCGTCCGCTGCCATGGGGCCGGAAACCTCCTCCAGCATCTTTTCCAAATCCGCAATTTCACCATCAAGCCACTGCACTGCCTTGTCATCAGATAGCAGATCCTGTACAGAATCCTTTAATTGCTCGTTTCGCAGCACAAACAGCCAACCATCGCCATAAGGATCCTGCCTCGCCTTTTCCGGATTTTCGAAAATTTCAGAATTGACTTCCATTACTATCCCGCCCAAGGGGGCACGGATCTTTGCATAATTGTCTGATTTGAACATCTCCCCTCCGGGATTGTCCTTGTGCAAAACAGTTCCGAAAAGCGGCAGCTTGAATGAATCCATCCCGCCGAAAACACGCATGGTGAAATCGTCCAATCCCACTCGTACATTTCCCCCACTCTCAATCCTGGCCCAGGTATGGCCATTGTGGAAATAAAAACCCATGGGCAGGTCAAATCCCTTGACTTGCTGCACTTCCTGGGGTTCCAAAGCCTGCTTGGTAGCCAGGACTTCCTCGAAATACTGATCAAATTCACACTTGCTGCATTCATAATTATAAGAGCACAACCTGTTACTTATTCTTCCAGTAAGGGTATGCCTACACCACCTTTCCCTGGGCTCCCTCCTTCGCATGAGTTCCTGCCAGCTCACTGCCTTTCCTGCTTCCACCTTGGCCTGCATCCCCTTGTCGAATTTACAGGTAGTGCAATCATAGTAGTTGTTGCAATTCTTGTATTTAACCGCACCAGCCTGCATCCAGAGACAAGGCCTCTCCACCTTGGGGCCTTTTTCAGGCTGAACTCTCCATATCTGACGATTCAGGATTGTATCCACACCCTCGCTCTGCTGGGGATCAAATTGCTCAGTCTGCCCGTAATAACCGTCTCCGCCTTTCTGTCTGGTTTGAAGATTTTTTGTGCCTTTGCTCATCTCTTGCCTCCTTTATTAACAATAAATGTTTCATCTAAATAATAAAGCCAAAATTTGTTTGGCCACTAGGCCATGGATATGCTCCAGGCAGGAGCAAAATTTTGGAATAGGTTTTTCTCTTCATACCCCTGTTTATTTATAAAGCAATTGCCATGCCCAAACTGTTGGGCTTAACTGTTTTTTTTGCGCACACCGTTGGACATGGATACAATAACAACTATAATCAGGACATACGGGGAAATTAAAAGAGAGGAAAACAAATATGCAAAAGACTGTTTTAAAAACAAATCTACTTGTTTGTGAAACCGTGGGGTATGAAAAGAAAAAGATTTACCCGGAGTGCAAAACAAACTGTGGGATTTTTCTACACACTAAAAGGCCTTTGTAACAAGCCAAAAATAAAAATATGACATTTCAAGATGTTAAGACCAAGCGCGACTGTTGTTTTTTCCAACAGCAGGATTCTATTTTTACAACATTGTTGTATGTCCAAAAAAATGACCCGAGGCATTTTCATAGAAACACCCCGGGTCCTGAGATTAGAACAGTTGCATATTTATGTAGCTGTTTTAAATCCAAGTTAAAAATTGAACACCTTGGCATGAGCAGCTATGTCGATTATCTTCGGGGCTCCTCCCAAATACATATTACTGTAAAAACTGGACTCGTCAATCTGACGAGACTTGGCGCAAGGGATTCACACCCCGGTCTTTACTTCATTTTCAACCAAATATGGAAGGTAGTCGTTGGGACAGTCCCCGGTCACGGTCTTTTGGCTCAAATCCCTGTTCTGATCCGCCCACATCACGCCAGCGTCAATCAAGAACATTTCCACTGCATGACCCTTTTCATGGGCCACCTTGGCAAATTGGAAGCACCTGGTGGCAGCCTCGTTGTCGTCCTTGCTAAGAAGAAACAGATAACTAGCCATAATCTCCTCCTTGCGGTCTTTGAATTTTTAATTACATCCCAGGTCCAAGGTCTACAATTCAGACTGGAAAAAATCAAGAATGTTGATATGAAAAGACGTGGTTATGTGATTACGTGCTGAAGTGGTTACAAAACCACATCTTTTATATTAATCCTTGAGCCCAACAGACACAACGACAGCACGGGCAATCTCGACCCCGTCCCTGCTTTGGCAGGGCGGGGCGAGAAAAATTCTTATTCTTACACTTAAAACACTAAAACTTAAAACTTTTTCATATTAACTGCTATCAGATTCAGCCGGGATCCTCACCTCAAAAGCACTACCCTTGCCGGGCTCGCTTGCCAGGTTAATGGAACCTCCCAGATCATCCAGGATGCCTTTTACAATCGGCAAACCCAATCCGGTCCCCCCGATAAATCTGGTCTTATCGTCCTTGACCCGGTAAAAACGTTCAAATATTCTCTTTTGTGCCTCCTCGTCCATCCCGAATCCATTGTCCTCAACCTTGACAATCACCTCCTCACTGGATTCGGACCATGCTTCCACCCTTATCCTGCCCTGTTCCGGGGTATACTTGACAGCATTGGAAACCAGGTTGTTAAACACGCTTTCCAGTGCCCTGGAATCGGCATAAACCGGGGGCAAAGGCTGTTCAGGGAGGACCAACTCGAAATCCTGGGATTTTTCCTCTGCTTGAACAATCCAGTCCTGCTGCAATGAGTAGAGCAAATCCTCCACCTGCAAGGACTTCTCATCCTGGAAGGCCACCCCGGACTCCAATCTGGACAAGTCCAGCAAGTCCTCCACCAGGGTAATCATATTTCTAGTCCTTTCCTTGGCCCTAGACAATATCTGCTTGTCTTCATCCGACTCTTCATCCTCCAACATGTCCTGCACCACCATGGCCATTTGTTCGTGGATAGTGGAAAGGGGGGAACGCAATTCGTGGGAAACCTTGGCTACAAATTCGGACTTCAGATTGTCCAGGATCTTGATACTGGAGATATCGGAAAAGACAACAGCTACACCCAAAAAGTTGCCATCCTCTCCGATAATGGGATTACCCTTGACCAAATAGTAATTGTCCTTGTCCCATTGCAATTCATAAGAAGGGATCTCCTCCCCTTCTTGCAAATTTTTTTGCGGTATGTTCCTCACAAATTCGCAAAGCCCCCGATCAGTGACATAATCTTCCAAATATCCGCCTATAGGCTTGTCGCCCTCCAGCATCAAGAGATTCCTTGCCACCTGATTCATCAACACCACCTGGACATTGGTATTTGTAACCAACACCCCGTTGGGCAGGGCTTCCAGAATAGTTTGCGTTCTACTCTTCTCGGTACTCAAGTCCATGAGGGTCCTGGACCTTTCTTCCTGCAACCTGGCTGTTTCCCGGGTCAAATAAATCTTTTCCAGGGCCCTTTTGGTCACCATACGCAACTGCTCAGCCTCAAAAGGCTTGGGAATAAAATCGTAGGCCCCTTGTTTCATGGACTCAATAGCCACTTCAATAGTGGCATACCCGGTTATAATGATAACCAGGACATCCCGATATTTCTCCCGGATCTCCTTTTGCACATCCATGCCGTCCTTGCCAGGCATTTTCAAGTCCAGGAACACTATGCCAATATACTCTTGTTCCATGATCTTTAAGCCAGATTCGCCATCTGCTGCTTTAAAGACCCTGCACCCCAGCTTGGAAATTATTCTTTCCACTGCGGTACGGATATTTTCTTCATCGTCCACAACCAAAACGTTCACTTCATTCTCAGATATAGGCATTTAGTCACCTCCCTGTGCATTGCCATCATATGGCAATTCCACAACAAAACAGGCACCCCCTTCCTCCAAGTTATAAGCTGAAATCTTGCCTCCGTGGTTCTCAACTATCCGGTAGGCCACGCTCAGTCCAAGTCCTGTTCCTTCCCCCGCATCCTTGGTAGTATAAAAGGGCAGGAAAATATTGGGCAGGACATATTCCGGAATTCCGGGGCCACTATCCTTGAATTCGATCTTGACCTTCTCCTGTCCGCAAGTGCTGGAGCGTACTTTTAGCTTGCCCTCACCTTGCAGGGCCTGAATGGCATTCAAAACCAGGTTCATGAACACATGGCTCATCTGTTGCAGATCACAGGGAACAAAAGGAAGATCTGACTCCAGATCCTTTTCCACTTCCACATTCTGGAACAATGCCTGTTTTTCCAACAAAAACAAAGTCCTGTCCAGGGCCTTGTTTATATCCTGGGG
Source organism: uncultured Desulfohalobiaceae bacterium (assembly GCA_913055815.1). GTDB lineage: Bacteria > Desulfobacterota > Desulfovibrionia > Desulfovibrionales > Desulfothermaceae > CAJXKR01. Next base: position 16,694 of record CAJXKR010000030.1, read on the forward strand.
GGTAGACTTGTAAGCAGACTGTTTCGCGAATTCCAACAGTTCCTTAACCGTGTCCGAACAACGCTGGGTGTCTTCCAATATCCTCTGCACATCCTTTTTGGCTTCTTCGCTTAGATCGTGCTCTTCCAGCAACAGCTGGGCGAAAAGGCCTATTCCCCCCAGGGGATTGTTTATCTGGTGAGCCACTCCGGCAGCCAATTTGCCCAGTGCAGCCATTTTATCCGCCTGTACCAGTTGCATCCTGGTATCTTCCAGTTCCTGCTCCATCTTTTGGGTTTCCCTCAAATCGTGAAAAAAACCGATGGTGGCGACTTCTGCAGAATCTTCGTAAATTATGGAAGCGTTCAAGCTAACCGGGATCCTTTCCCCGTGCTTGCTGACAAGTTCCACCTGATAGGCCTTGAGCTTGCCGGATCCACCGTACTCCTGACTTCTCAACCTTTTCATCACATCCCTGGCACCACCCTCGAGGTACAGATCCCTTATATCGAGACTGTTCAAGGCCTCTTCCGTAGTATAATCCAATATTTCGTAAGCGGCGTCATTGAATATCAGGATATTACCGTCTTTATCAGCTGCAATTACTGCATCCACGGAACTAAGCAGCAGATTGTGCAAAAAGGCGTTGGAACGCTGCAGCTTCTTCTCCAATCTCCCTGCCCCGGATAGCTCAAAATCAAGCCTGAGGAGATAGTCACACTTATCTCCAGAAAATACTGGATAACAAATCACACCATCCTTAAAATTCAAATCCTCCAAATTTTCTTGCCATTTCCCGGCTTGTCCGCCATCCGTTCCTTTATTCACAGGGCAGGCGGGACAAGGGTGTTTACGATTGTAGTACTTCTCGTAGCATATTTCACCTATCAAGTTCCCCTGGTAACTTTGCTTGGTATACTCGTTTGCTGCCAGTATGTAAAATTCCGGGGAGATAACTACCAATTCCCTTTGCAAGGAATCCAAAGCTTCCAACAAATGTTTTTTTTCCTCTTCAGTATGCATTATTAATAACCTTGGATTTACTTTCCGCGGTATGTTCTCATATTAACTCCCATGCCCTTGCGGGCACAACGAAGTATGAAAAGGTGCTCAACTTGTTGAATAAACAGGCTATTGGTTCTTTTTCTTACTTAAAACCTTAACACTCTAAAACA
>CAJXKR010000031.1 GCA_913055815.1 uncultured Desulfohalobiaceae bacterium
TTTAAGAAAAATCAAAGAGTTATAACTAGTGTATTGCAAAATTTAATAACTAAAGCTACTTTTTGCAGTAGCATCATACAAGGAGCAAAAGACTTTGAAACCGCAGTGTATATATTAATACATGAGGACTTCAAAATCTTAAAGCGACGAAGTAGATGGGTGAGTTTACGTCCAATCATTAATTATGCAAATGTGATTCAATGGCCTTGCGCTTAATACTCCCAGGATTATGTATATAATTTAGGTATTCAACATTGATATGTACCGAATCTCCCAAAAGACCATATAAGGAATCCAATACTTCCCCGAAGGCTTCCTGGCTAAATTCACTGCCTTTAACCAGTTTTATCACCACATGATCGTGTTTTTTCTGAATAACTTTGAATTCCTCCAGCAAGTGGAGGTGTTTCTGGATATACATGTTAAAGGTGTTAAGGATTTTTAAAGGGGAAACTAACTTGCCGTCGGGTAGGATAAAAGAATCATCCGCTCTTCCGTCAAATGACTCCATAATAGGAAATTGGCAACCACAACTGCAATTATCGTAGTTGTATCTGCCTATATCTCCTATCTTGTATCTGATGAATGGCATTACAGGACTCCTCAGCGTGGTGAGATACAATTCTCCCGGTTCGCCTGGACCTACATCGTTTCCCTGTTTATCCAAAAATTCCACAAATACGTTGTCTGTGAACAGGTGATAGTTCTTGTGTTTACATTGAGATGCAACCATCCAGGTTTCTTCGGTGGAATATTCGTCATACACCGGACAGTTGAACACCCGGGCAATAAAGTCTTTTTGATCACAAGTCGACATCTCGGAATTCAGCATTATCATCCTGGGCCTTATGTATTTTAGATCCTCTGGGGTGGCTTTTTGGGCAATCTCAAGGATTATTGAAGGATACCCGTCCAGAAAATCCGGTTTGTTTTGCCTCAAGAGCCCTATCTGTTTTTCTATACTTGTCACCGAGGGAACATGATCGAATCTAAAGAACGGGCCCAAGTTGTATTTTTCCAAAGGGGAGTATTTGATATATGAAGTTTTGTACCAGGGTTTATAGCCGATCATGGTATAGATACGCAGATTTGCTGCCAAATATAGAGCGTATGTGCTCCTGGAATAAACAATAGGGAGGGATTTACCAGTCGACCCGGTAGTTGCGGAATGGATACAGCTATTCGGGTTTGTTCCCTCCCTTGTTATGCGATCGGGAAAGGCGGATTTTATATCATCCTTGGTCACCAAGGGGAGTTTCTTTAAGTCCTTTGTTCCGGAAAATTTTTGTATATCAATCCCAGCTTTCTTGTACAGGTCCCTGTAAAAGGGCACATTCTTGCCTGCATCGCGTACCGAATTGACTAATTTTTTTTGTACATTCCTGCTTCTATATGAATAATTGCGTTTTAATCCGAGATGAAGCAGGGTAGTGTAATATACCAAATACCCCCAAAACATAAATTTTTTCCGTGAATAGCGTTCATAACCACTTAAAACTTTTGTACATTCTATCTAACTGAAATTATGAGTAAAGTTATTTAAAAATACTCCAAAGCCAAAAATCTTCCTCCTCGGAATTCTCGTCCGAACTCTTCCAGGGTTGTTCAAAATCCCATTCCCTGTACTGGGTGGAATTATGTGTATAGTTTTCGTATACATGTTCAGCGCAATATTTTGAGAATTTATCCAGATTTTCCCGGGATATTCTTTGAGGTTCGTTCCTGAGTTCCTGCAAAAAGTTGTCACTTTCTTGGAAGATTCTATCTTCCAATGGCAAGGTCCACTCCTGGATTAAATATAATCCTAAGTAGTTAACTGTTCTGTCCATATCCGAGTTTTCGAACAAGTAATCCGAATATCCGCTATACCAGTTTCCCAAGAACTTCTCGAATTTTGACCAGACGCATTCCCGTCGTTGTGTCAGGTCTAACAAGGGAATTATGCTGTTTATAACTATTTCAGTCATTTCCGAGGGGGGTATCAAGTAATTGGTATCTGGTTTATTGTTATCATAAATTGTAAGCTCCTTATCTACATTGGCCTTGTTCAAGAAGCAGCTTGGGGAATTGTCTTCCGGTTCGTTGGTAGAATCTGAATAACTATCATTAATTGCCTGGGATGGTATGTTTTGGGCTGCTGCAAAATACGGAACCGCTACTCCCACGGAAGGCTCACCCAGGATAGTCCACATAGTGGCCAATCTGGGATCTTCTCCCGGCGACACTCCGTTCACGACAAAAGCCAAATTGGTGCAATATCTGCTAATAGTATGGAATGCAGCTCTTTGATCAGGTTCAGAAGCATTCACCTCGGTAAGGTTATCATAGTCCTCCAGATTGTATTTTTTTACATTGGCATCCTTGGCTACTTCCTGGATAAGTGTTTTATAGGTAAGATTGTCTTGCTTTACCAGGGAGTGTAATAAAGTCCTTGCCCTGTCTTCCCTTGGAGTATCGTCGTTTAATGATCTCCAGTAATTTGTGTTACACCTGTTTAACACCCCGATAAAATTTTCTCCGTTATCTATTCTCTTGCCGGTCTTTTTGTCGACAATGGCTTGCTCTCCTGACGATGTTGAGGTCAAAGAAAACCTTTCTGTGATCAGTTCTCTCTCGCTGTTTAATATTTGAAATTTTTCCCCGGTGTTGAAATTGGTTATATAACCAACGGTACCGTTGTTACCAATCAATTCTCCGTCTATATTGGTTACAAAACCTGTATTCGCATCTATCCTGTTCATCTTGAGCTTACTATAATAACTATGCAGGCTTGTAGAGTTCCCTGAGGTCAATTCATAAAGAACAGCTCCTCCCTGGGCATCTATGGCAACAAAACAGCCATCTATTACTTTGGGATTGTTTTCCCAATCTTTGTGCCAATTTTTTAAATATTCATCCAAGTCCTGGATTGTAGTGAATTTATTCAGGGCTAAAGACATTAGTTGCAAATTTCCGTTTAAAAGCAAAGATCGAAACGGACTGTCCCTGTATATCACTGTGTTTGTTATTGCGAACCCGGCTTCATTTACTCCACCGGAAGTCCCGTCTTCTCCCATGTTACCTATGATTCTGACGTTTCCACCAACTTCCGCATTCTCTTCTTCAATATATGTCATTTCTTGTTGCCAATTTGCCTTGTAATCCCGAGATTTCCAAATCAGCGGTTTTCCTGAGGCAGTGGCTTCCGGAGATGCAACTGCAATATCGCAAGCATAGGTTTTAGAAATAGATACTGAAATAAATATCACCACACAGATAATTGAAATAATAAGTTTGAAAACAAGCCTCATAGTACAAACTCCTTAATCATAAAATATTCAAATATAGTTTTGAGCTAAAATAGACTTTTTCACTCTGAATTCAATACAACTTTAGTATTAAATTTGCTTATTTGTTTAGTATCTGTTGAAGAATCTGTTGAGTTAAGATAAACTAGATTTGTTATAAATCCTTTTGTTAGGGATTTACATGGGATATAGCTCCTTCTGTATTCTATTTGGTTCCCATCCGGAAATTCCTGATTTCCGGATATGGAAACTAGTTAGTGTCTGACTGAAAACTTGTATTCTGAAAATCGCGGAGGTTATATGGCGGGTTACCCGGCTATACTTGGAGTCTACTGCCACCAAAGAAATGCCAATCGAGGGTTGGGTGGAACAGTAAAGAGGGACCAGTCAACGGTTTATTACTATGTACGCCAGATAAGCGACGAGAAGTTCGAGTTGCAGCCTTTGGATAATCGGGGTTTGCCCTCCGGTATTTGCACTAATATAGACAGGCAGCAATTCCTCCTGGAGTATCGTCCGGAGCCGCAGTACTACTTTCATCAGATGCCCTCTGAGATGGAAACCCTTATAAACAAGATAGACCAGAACAAAAAGGACTTTGATCGCAATAACTTGAATGGATCCGAGAAAAAACTCATCCAGTCACTGATGATAGATGAATCCTATGTTGAACTCGATAATGTACAGGAACGAGTGACTCCGAGAAACAAAGACTATTTGAAACTAATAAAAATCCTTAAAATGCTCAGTGGCACCGGGGAAAATTTTAATTTCGAACAAAGGCAGCGTTTTAATAAATTCGGCATAAATCTGCGCAAGGACGGTTTTTATGACGAGTCCATCAATTACCATGAAAAGACCTTGGAAATAAACGAATTTGATGAACACGTATATTTCAATCTGGCCAGGGTGTATTTTGAAAAGGGAAATATTAAAAGCTGCATAGACTATCTGGAAAAGGCCCTGAAACTAAATCCCCAATTCGAAGAAGCAAAAAAATTCATCCGCTATTGCAGAAAATGATGGCTAAATCCCATTATTGCACCTAACATGAAAGACAGTTAACTTTTGCTCGAGCAGGGTGCAGGGCATGTGGATATGCCGGACAGGCTTTAGGGGTTGTTGTTTCATTTTCTCCATCAAAACCCTGGCCGTCTTTCCAAGCGGGCTAGAGTAAAGGAATTTGCTAAATTAACAGTGCAGGAAATAAAATCTGTTGAACAAAAATATAATGATTGTTTCGCAGGACTGTCGGATTAACTTCTTTTATCTTATTATTATTCTTGCCGAAATTGAATTGTAGAATCAAAAATCCTCGTCGTCGTCCAAATCATCCGGTTCCGCCATGTACTCATCTATGCTCTCCACCTCGGTTTTCCTGTAACTGGCATCACTGCCCAGCCTGGAATCTATGATATGCTTGATCTCCTCTGCACGGTCCTCGCGAATACATTCCACACTCAGAGTGTTGCCTTCAATATTGATCATCCCGAACAAAGCTTCTTCTATAAGCTCTTCCTGCTCTTCCTCGTCTTCTTCCCCTGGACTCCAGGGAATCTCCACTTCCTGCAAGTTGCCATCAGGGTCGTAGACCGCATTTTCGAGCAACTCTTCCCTGCTATAATCGCCACTCAAAGGATAAAGTGCCTCAAAAGCTCTTTCAGGAGACTCTATATCGTAATAAACTGTACGGAAAGCAACTTCCTGGCCTTCTTCCTCCACGTCGTCCACCGGAGGTAGGCGGAAGCGGTCAAAGTACATCTCCAGGTAGATGTCCCTTGTATACATCATGTTATCCCACAGGAGTTGTTCCGTGATTTCTCCGTATCCGCCCATAAGCCAGGTCCTTAAGTCCACTATCCTGGATTCCCGGTCCGGAGGGACTTTAGTTTCGCTCACCCCGATCAATACCCAATGCCCATCAATGTTGCACGGTTTGGCATAGATTATATCGTCCTGGCTCACCCACTTAGAGAGCTCAGGGTCAATGACAAAGAACTCCGAACCTGCAATCATGTCCTGTACATAAAAACCCTTGTCAGTGCTAACATCCTTTATTTCCAGGAACGTAAAGGGCTTTCGGTTCATTGCGGAAAATACGGATTGCTCCCGTTTATCCAGATCATCGCCCTTCCTTTGTGAATAAAGCTCTGCCATGGTTGTATCCGGAGGTATATTCTCCTGCAGTTCGCTAAAGGCCAAATCCACCGGATCAATTGTCCAGCAGAAGAAAAACCAGGGCCAGAACAGGGAACCAAACTCATGCAACAAATTGTCCCTGTCTTGATCCTCTTCGCGGCCCATAAAAAAATCGATGACAGCCTCGTCCAGGACCTGCTCTCCCAGTTCGCCAACCACAAACCTGCTGTATTTTATCATCAAGTCGTTAGAACTCTTTGTTATACTCCGGTAAAAGGTATTAAATTCTTCTTCCTTTTGCAGACAGCACTTTTTGTACTTCTTTCCGCTCCCACAGGGACAAAGCTCGTTCCTTCCAACTTTTTTCATTTCCTAACCTCCGGGGAAAAATCCGTTGTTTATTTTGAATCGTTATAATTAGGTGTAGTACAAAAACTATCCAGGATTGTCAAATTAGAAATTAATAAATTCACGGTAATTTTGTTCTAAATAAAATATGCTTTCATATCAATAAGTTATCTTTTTACTCCAGTTTTGCTTTGAAAATTTATAACTATTTAAACGCTTGATGTTCAAGTTTTCATTAAATCTTTGATTTTATTTTGAATTTCGAGATTCGATATTCTTGATCCAGTAGGTCAAGATTGCCCGAATTTTATTCCTGCAACAAGAAAAAATTCAAATAGAAACAGCTAATTGAATTCTAGAACAAAAAAGCCGTGTTGATAAATTGGTTATTGGCTTTGAAGGGCGGGTTTAATTGTAAAACCGTTTGAAAACCTTCAATTGATAGTTGAACTTCTTGTCCCGGATTATCTTTCTTAGCAGGGCGGGATCAGTTTGATAGCGCTTTAGCTGGTCAACCACCTTTTTCCAGTGGTAGTGCCTGTCTTGCAAGTAGTATCTAAATGCTGCAACTATTGTTCGTTCCAGAGTAGGTTTGTTTATTTTCTCCTCGCCAAGGAAATTAAGCCACAAAAGCCCACTTCCTGCTCTAAAGGCCACCCTGAAATCCCTGGGCCTGTACTTCCGTGCAAGTTGCATGCAATTGGCTATTTGTTTGACGTATTTGTAATCGTCTTTCAACCAGGCTTGATGGATAAGCGCCTCTCCCAGATAAAGCCATCCCATTGCGTTGGCAGGATCTCTATTCAGGCAGTGCCTGAATGCGGCAATTACCTTGGGCAGAACAATAGATTTCATGTAACGATCTTCGCCCTGGATTAGATTCATATACGCCTTGCCCAGTTCAATACGATAGTCCGGGTTGTTGGGTGAAAATTGAATTGCCTTTTTTATTTCTTGTACACTGGGCTGGGGCTTATACTCTCGCGTGGAATTTATCCTGGTGGGGCAATAGGATTGAGCCTGATACTGGTTGGCGATAAATCCGGATAAAAACAATAAACAAGCCGTAGCCCCAATGATTGAAATAATGGCTGCGATTCTGCCTGTTACAACAGGGGGGAAGTAATTCTTCTCCCGGATCTTGATCCTGTGGCCTTTTCGCGATTTTTTGAGCTGCAGCACCCGGAATAAAAGTACAAGGCATATCAAAAAGGTGAGTATGTTTGCAGGGATGTGCAGGTTGTAGTCAAAGAAACTGTGTATCCCAAGAGCGATATATGCGGCAATAATTCCCGCTCCCATGCACAGGACGTACCTGTCACGGCGCTGGAACCAGGATAAAAGGCTTGATCCGAGTACGTAGAAATAACCTGAAATCGCCAGGACTAATCCGGGAAATCCAAGTTCGGCTCCTGCTTGAATCCAATCATTGTGGGCATAGACAATAGTCCTTTTTTCAGTATAGGATTCAATCGCGTACCTGGAATATGCATCGTTGAAGTTGCCCAGGCCCACTCCGGTTTCCGGGTAATCCAAGACCATGTCCCATACTGATCTTGTAAGTTCCATACGGTGTTCCAATCCATGGACTTGCATGAACCTCTGGGCAGTTTTTTCAATTCCGATATACAAGCCTAGTGCAAATATCAAGAAGCACATAAGGGTAATGATCAAACCGTAGGAACGGTACCCCCTTCTGCACATCAACAGGACAGCCATTACCAGGCATCCTCCGGTAAACGATAGGATGCCACCTCTGGAACCGGTGAGAAGTAGCCCAACTCCCAATAGTACACCCAAGCTCAAAAATAGCAAAGCCTTGCTCAATCCGGGCCTTTGCAAAAATACACGCCTGATCCAAATTATAGGGCTAGTTTTCTTGTGATGGCCATTGTTCTTCTGAAGCCCGTTGCTTTGCTTCCTTGGCCAAATCGCTGCAGCTAATCCGAAACACAAGGGGATGGTTAGTTCCAGGTAGCCGGCCAGGTTGTTTCTTCCCAGATAGGTCCCGGTTAACCAGCCTGGATACAAGGTATTTTCCCACCACCAGATATTCTGGGAAGTGGAGTAGGTCTGAATAAGGCCGTAGAAGACCTGGAAAAGTGCCAGAATCAGTAGAACATAGCTGAAGCGTTGCAGTTTTTGTTTGTCTCGGATACAATAAAGGGCAAGCAGGAAAAACAGGAAATAACTGAAGTACTCTATCCAGGTTTGCTGCGTGGAAAATTTTTCCAGGGTAAGGGGAATGGCACCCAAACGATCTGTTATGCCTGAACTGGACAAATGGGTGTAAACTTCCCGTATTTGTGGAGACAAAATCGAGGTAACTCCACTGGGCAGGGGTATTAGTTGCAGACCGGACCAGGCAAGAAGCAGGGCAAAGAATACAGTAGCAGGGGTGTTGAAAGCAGACAGGGAAATCTTCTCATATTGGGGACTTTTTACGGATCTGAATAAATATTTTGCGCATTGGCATAAAACAAGGATCCAAGCAATACAAAAAATAAAGACCTGCGAGCCTGTCTCAGCCCAAATGTGCACCCCGCCAAAGGCCCATTGGTTCCACACGAGCAATAACACCAGGCATACTGATATAAATGTTCTTTCGGCAGTCTTCATTCCTTTAATACCATAGCATTCTAGAACTTTAAAAAAGGCACAAACCTCTTCCAACCCTTGTTTTGTTTTGCTACAGTTCTGGGTTCAGGTGGATGGTAGATTTGATCCGAGATTATATATTCGGGTATGCGAGATACCATGTTATAGGCATCTTCCCGGCTGCCGGTTAAGAAACAGGCGCGCTCAAATGCATGTAGCAATTTCGGGGGGCGATTATCACAGGAATGAGCGTCAGAAGCCAGGATGTGAGCGGCCTTGCTATGGATAAGCCTTTGTGCGCATTCGGTTTCTCTGGGTTTGTTCTCCGAGACCAGACTGGAGGCATTTAGCTGAAACAAACAGCCCTTGTTTATTAGTTGCAGGGTTAGATCCGGGTTGTCCTGTAACAATGGGCTCCTTTCCGGATGCGCGATTACAGGCACATATCCCTGGAGCCTTAATCTGAAGATCAATTGATTTATATTCTCCGGCGTAGTTACTTGTGGGGATTCGATCAAAAGATAGCGGGAATCGTTGATTCCGCATATCTCTTCACGATCCAAAAGGGACAGGATTTCAGGGGAAAAAGAGATCTCCATCCCCGGATAGACCTTGAGGTCAATCTTGTTTTCTGCAAGTTTTTTATTCAGCCATATTACCAGTTCTTGCACGCGCTGTTTGCCAATTTCATACATTCCAACCTGGAAGTGCGGTGTGGCTACACAGTAACTGATTCCCTCCAGCAGTAACAATCTTGCCAGTTCCAGGCTTTCGCTCAACTCTTTTGGACCGTCGTCCACACCGGGAAGAATGTGGCAGTGTATGTCCAGCATATGTTGCTTGTACTGCTCCAATTGTTTAGCTCATCTCCTTGCCGGAACTCTTGCGTTTTTTCCCTTCTTCAGTATAGTAGTAATAATAACTGTAATAAGAATGGTACGCACCTTCCTTTTCCATATCCACACCGTTCAATACCCCGCCCAGGACTTTGGCCCCCACATTCCGGATCTGGTCCAGTCCGCTCTGTACCATTTTTTGCGTGGATTCAAATGCCTGGACTACCAGAATCACCCCTTGGGCACGGCTTGCCAGTATAGAGGCGTCTGTAACCGCGGTAATGGGAGGTGAATCAATTATTATCCTATCGTATTGTTCACTCAAGGAATCCAGTATTTGCTGCATGCGTTTCGATCCCAGTAGCTCCGAGGGATTGGGAGGAATGGGACCGCTGGCTATGCAGTGCAGTCCTTCAACGTATGTCCTGAACTGGATTTCGGATAGATCTTTCGACCCAGTGAGTGCATTGGATAGTCCCATATCCCGTTCTAATTGAAAGTGTTTATGTAGCATGGGCTTGCGCATGTCGCAATCTATTATCAAAGTGGTCTCTCCTGCTTGGGCCAGGGTAGTTGCCAGATTCGCGGCAGTAACCGTTTTTCCTTCATAGGGGCCGGAACTGGTGACGTGCAGGATCTGAGGAGATACATCCGCAGCAGAGAAAAGAAGATTGGTGCGAATTCCCCTGTAGGCCTCGCTATATATGGAGTGGGGACTGGTATAAGATATTAGGGCAGGTTCAGTCCCTTTGTCCTGCTTCATTAGAGGTATCATGCCCAGATAGGGAATTCCCAGGATCTTGCTTATATCTTCCGGAGACTTGAATGTGTTGTCCATATATTCGGCAAAAAAGGAAACTCCAGTACCCAGGGCGAGACCCAGGATAACCGCCAAAAGCATGTTTCTCTTTTTTTGCGGTCGTACCGGGTTTCCGGGTACCTCGCTCCTGTCGACTACACGGGTGTTTACAGTCTGGATATCCTCGGTAAGGGATGCTTCCTTGAATCTTTTTACCAGCATGTCGTACATTTCCTTGGCGCTTTCAGCCTTGCGTTTCAACACCCCGTATTGAATAGCCATTTGATTGAGTTCCATAGCTTCTTGCTTTTCATCCTGCAGGCTCTGTTTTAGGGACCTCTCTTCAGACAGTGCGGTTTGGTATTCCTGTTTCAGGGATTGCACGATCTTTTCCGCCTCGTTCTTTTTCCGCTCTCGTAAATTTCGCAGTTGGGACCTTATGGATTTAATCTTGGGGTGGTTGGAGCCGTATTTTTCCGAGAGCTTGCTCATTTTGATGGAAAGTTCGAGTTCGCTTTCTTTTATGGATTGGATAACTTTATTGGTCAAAATATCCGGCAATACGTTCAGGGACTCGAACCTGGAAAAATACTGCTTGGCCTGCTTGTACTTGCTCTCCAACTTCTGTCTCTTGGTCTTGGCCTGCAAAATCTGGCTCTTGAGATCCGAGAGTCTTTTTACCCGAATTTGTTCAGTTTGCGGGGATATGTCGGTGGTTATATTGTGTTTTTTACGGTATTCCAAGAATTTGTTCTGGGCCTGCTGGACTTTTTGCCTCTCCTTTTTCAGACGCTTCTTCAACCAGGAGACAGCCTGTTTCACTGTTTCCATCTTGGTTTCCAGGTTGTAATCTATGTATGCCTGTCCGACTGCATTGGCTATCTTGGCAGCTAATTTTGGGGACGAGGCCTCGAAGCTCACTTTTACCATGTGAGTCTCACGCACTGGTGAAACTGATAGGCGTCCTTGAAATTTATCTATAACCTTGGCCTTGGCTTCGCTAATGCTGTTTTCCAGGCTGACCCCCTTGATTTCCTTTCCCTTGTCCGTCCGGATCCGGGGAAAAACGAAGTTTTTTACCCCGGATACTACACTCCCTATAGCTGAACTAACAGCGCGTTTAGCTACGGAAACCGGGTCCTTCTTGGGCTCGGGGTGAAATTCCTCGTGTTGGAAAAGGTCCAGTTTCTTGCAGACCTTGTTGGCCAGGGATCGGCTTTTGATAATTTCGTACTGGGTCTGGTAGTATTTATTGCTGTTGGCTCCGGAGGATATTAAATCTTTAGTGTTAAGGATATTGGGTGATTTTTTCTCAATGAGAAGTTTGGCAGTACCTTTGTAAACAGGATCTTTAGTAAATGTGGAGTAGGCGGTGACCATTACTACTACCAAAAGGCAAGTGAGGATGATCCATTTCCTTTTCAACACCACGTTCAAGTAGTCAGTCAGATGTACTTCTTCTTGCTGCATATTTGTCATTTTCACCTTAGGCTGCTTTTTATGATTAAAAATAACTCTCCGGGACAATAATAATATCGTTCGGCTTTATCTGTACCATGTCCTTGTAGTTGGACTGTTCGGTAAGTACGTTCATATCCACCTGGATAACCTTTCTATTGTCTGAAGTGGAGCGGATTATCTTGGTTCTGTTCGGTGCGGCTATCCTGGTATATCCCCCTGCCTTGCCCACTGCTTGCACAATGGATATTCCACCGTTGTCTATAGTGTAATCCCCAGGATCTTCCACTTCGCCCATGATGGTATATTTCTCAGCTGCAGGTACGTAGATAATATCCTTGTTTTGAAGAAGTAAGTCTGCATACTGTTGCTTTCCGTCCAGTAGCTTGTTCAGGTTGATTTTTATTGCCACCTTGTGGTTGCCTTTTTCAGGGCTGTTTTCGGTTCTAACCAGGGTGAGGTTTTGTCCTCCGGTGGAAAAATCGATACCGCCAGCCCTGGATATAAGATCCAATACCGACTCTGCTCCCTTTAATGTATACGTCCCCGGATTTTTAACCGTACCCAGCACCAGTATTTCCTTGCTTTGGTATTTTTGGATTTGCACCGAGATCTGGGGATCGTTCAAATACTTGTTTTGGACCAGTTTTCTGGTTATCAAATCCTCCACCTCAGGAGGGGTAAGTCCGGTAACTTCTATACTGCCCAACAGGGGAAGTTTGATTTTTCCATCCCCGGAAACGGTGATGGATTCGTTGGATAGATCCTGGTTGTTGTAGACCCGAATGCTGATCACATCGTCCGGACCCAGTGTATACTTGCCTTGGGTTGGATCTTCCCGGGCATATTTTTTAATATATTCTCTTGCACTCAAGGAGGGTGCTTGCTGGAGCGAACTGGGCACACTGGCATTTTTCTGTTTTTTCTCCTGCTTGCTTATGGCCTCTTTTACCTTGGACTGCTTGTCTTCTTCCAATTCCTCCACTACTTGCTCTTTGTCGCTTACCACCTCTACTGCCGGTCCTGTAGTAGTGCAGGAGGTGCAAAGAATAGCGGCCAGAACAGGTATTATGATTAGGCATCTGTACAGGAAATAAGATAATTGCATAGGCATATTTAGTAAGTTGCTTCCAGGTTAAACATTACTCGATTATTTACGTATTCTTGGTCTGAGTAGTAATCATCCGAGGATCCCAGTGCTTCGTAACTGTAACCCATACCCGCGGTCAACCAGTCTCGTAGCTTGTATTGAAGATTGGCATCCGCTACGTAGGTATCGTCGTCCCTGTCCGGATCAGTAAGCTGGGTTTCATAGTCCTCCAGAATATAACCCAGGTTGCACTGCAAGCTTAACTTGAACGGAAGTTTCTGGTTCAGTCCCACATTTGCCTCGGTCCGGATGTATGAACTGGCTTCATCTTCCACGGATTCGTAGTTGGATCGCAAGAGTTGCAAAGTAAACCTGGTCTTTTCCGAATACTCGTAGTCGAGATTTGCCTCCAGGTTTAATTCCCAATCCTCGTTGTAGGATATCCCGTTCCAATTCTTGTTGTTCTCAAAATCCTTTTTACCCATACCGATCTTGAATTCACCGCTAATCTTGGCAGCAGGAGTGAAATACAGACCGGTAAAAATCTGATGGTAGATATTATTCTGAGAGGTATCTGAATCAATACCTTTACTGTTGTCAGATTTATCCTGCTGTTCAGGATAGTTTATGTCCTGGAGCCTGTACATGGCGAATACGGAAGTCTTGGGCCAGAAACGGTACATTAACCTTCCTTCGTAGGTATGGTCGTTGCGATCCCTCCACTGGTCATCGGACTTGTCGTAGCGCTTGAAATAGTTGCGGTACTGCATGTGGGCATCGATCTTGTCAGCAAATTCATAACCCAATCTGGCCTTCCCGGTATTGGTCCAGCGCTCGATGCGCGGTGTCCCCAGTTCATAGTTGTTATCCGTGCTATACGGGTCCTCTGTATCCAGGAATTGGTCCTCTAGGCTTATATACCACCCTGAGGGGTTGAAATATTTAAATCCTGCATTGGCGCGGTGCTCTTCGTAATTGTTGTCAGTATAATCCTGGTAGCGGACAATAGCTGCTTCATAGCCCATGTTGAACTCGTAATGCCTTTGTTTTGAGTAATCGAGTGCTATGCCAGGAGTTACGGTGTGTATATAGTCATCTGTTTCATCCGGGTCCAGGTAGATGTTGTCGTTCCATTCAGCTTCGTAGCTTATTCCCGGCATTATTTGCAGATTTCCGAAGTTTAAATTATTTTTGGTCCACGCAGTAGTTGCCAAACTCAATATACAAGCTATACATACAACCCCGGCAAAATATCTCATTTTCTGATGCTCCTTTGGATTTATTGCTTGTTTATTCCGTACTTCCCGGATTCACATCCACTGGTGCGTCTACAAAGTCCGGTGGTCCGGGAGTTCCTTCTGGTGGGCCTTCTCCAGGACCACCGCCCACTACGTCTTCCGCCCTTTGATCTGAATCAATATTTTGAGCTATTTGCATTGCGCTTGTATAATTTTTATTGTTTAGTTCTGTTTTGGCCTGATTGTATGTTTTTTCCGAGGATTTTGCTTTATTCAGGGACGCTTGACCGGATTCAATTCCCTGAACAAGTTCTTGTACTGCTTTGGAATATTGTTCTGCAGTACTTGCTCCTGCCCGAGCTACAGAGATCATGGACTCTGCTTCCTTCTCAACCTGGGCGCCGGTCGCTTGATCAGCCATCTTGTCCAGGTCCTGGCGGATATTCTTGATCCGCTGCAAGGCCTGGTTGGATTGCTTTACTCTTTCTCGCATGGATTGCAGCTCTTTATCCGATACATTGCCCTTTGCTTTTTCCAGGTTTTTCTTGGCTTGCTCAACTGCTATTTCAGACTTTTCCAGAGCCTGTTGTACCCTGGCTGCAGCCTGGTTCAAGCGAAGGGTCATACTGTTTTCTCCCTGCTGTGCAAGTACAGAACAAGGGAACAAAAACAAAACCAACAGCACCGCAACTAGTATAAAGGATTTGTTTGCGCTTTGTTGAAAATAAATCATGGCTTCCTCCTTTTTGTAAGGCCGGGTTTTCAAAAGATTATTCAAGATAATTTTGTTCTGAATTAAATATTTCCAGATATCATGCAGCTACAAGCAACATGGCGTTGTCCTTTTTGTCCCACATTGCTTGAAAAGATTCTTTGGGCAGTTTCTTTAGCCCGTGCAACGGGTCCATGACCTTGACCCTGTTTTTTTGTACCGAAGTAACCACGACAAAATGGGTAAATGTTGCAGATTGGGTCAAAAATTCGAATATTTTGCCGTAAACAGGCATTTTGCGGATTATGTCCAGTTTGTACATGTTGTGGGGAACTACCAGGGCAACCATTACCGGTCTTCCTTTTTCTATTTGTTGTCTAAGGAAACGGAAGTTGGAAAACATTGCGTAGCTGTTCATTTTGTATTTTTTCTTGGCTATCTTTTTTAGGCTACCCAGTGAATACCCTTTGGAATCCTTGTTCGGAGGATAGTAATCCAGCAGTTTCTGTTGCTTGGCTTCCCTGTCCCAGTAGTCGAGGATGGATACCAAGCAGGCCAATCCGCAACTATAGTTGTTTATTTGCTTTATCACCTTGATGCTTAGCTGTTCAGACGATTTCTTGCCATATAGGTTCCAGGCAAGTGCGCAGGCCAGAAATATCAAGCAGCAGGCTATAGTGAACATCCTTTTCTTCATGCTTTTGCTCCGGCCCTGCTTGGAGAGGAAAACAATCCCTCCAGGACGTCTTGGCTGTATTGCAAAAGATTGGAGAATTGTATCCCCACCTTGTTGTCTTTTATCCAGCGGACGTTGCAAGTGAGATCCGGTATTATCACCTCGTTCTTATCCCTCACCTGGAGCTGCATTTCCAGGTTCTGTCCTGTTTGCAGCCCTTCCGGAGCGTCTTCCAGTTCCAGGCACGCCCCTCCTTTACTGATGTCAAGCAAATGTGCCTGCAAAGGAGCCTTTTCCGAAATTCCGGTTATATTGGCTGCAGCCTGTTTAGTGGTAACTTTAATGCGCTTCCATCTGCGTTTTTCTTGATAACTCAGGAATGAAGCCAGGAAGGTGGATATCACCGGAGCCAATTTCCGGGTTCCGTAGGCAAGTAGTCCCAGCGTTACGAGTATAACCGTGAATTGCAGAATAGTGCTCGTTATATAGGAGGTCGTGGTGTATGTATCCGAGACAACCTCTTCCGCTTTGCTTTGCTTGTCCATCTTTTCCAGGCGTTTTTTTTCACTGGGGCTTAGTTCTTTTTGTGCGGAAACGTTTATACTGCAAAAAAGCAGAGAAATTATACAAATCAAGGAGATACATAATATATTTTTGGGTATGGGCATAATTGTGGTTCCGATTTGTTTGGATATTTCAGAATTTAAAAAATATTCAATTTCTGTTCCAATTTTTCCATGTACAAATAAAAAGAATCAAAAAACTGAATTTACCTCAATGCAAGGGATTAAGCAGCTTATCCTCATGCGATGTTTGGTCCAAGCTAAAATAGAAACCAAATACTGTCTGATTTTGTCGAGTCTTGTTCGGTGTTTTCAGACATAAGATAACTATCTAATTTATTTGATTTTTTGATGGTTTTGCGAGCTTCCGGTACAATTAAACCTGGCAAAAGGTCAATAGGAGTAATTAATTGTTCGATATTATCGAGTAGGAAACTGGATTTTTTCCTATCGGATTTACAGATAAATTGGAGTTTATTTCTTTGATTATGCCCATAATCACAACATTTGCTTTCCGTGTTCCTGCTTGATTAAGCTAGAGGCAGATTTAATAAATTCTTTTGAGATGCTTTTATAAATAATCAATAAAATGGGATAGTTACATGAAAAGATGTGCGTTTTGTGATTTAATGGCATGTAAATTGAAATATAAAAAATTCCATTACCTATGCTTTGCCTGGATAGTTGTCAGGCAAAGCCTCTTTCTGTCCGTCAAGTCGGGAAATTCAAGTATCAATCTTGACCCTGAGGGGGACGGAGTGTGTTCTTGCTCTGTGCATAAGTGCTTTTTCAGTTCTTCAGTCTTAAAATTAATTCCCATGCCCTCGCGGGCAGAACAAAGCATAGGCAATCTCGACTACTTTGCTAATATTTGATTTTGCTGTTTTTGTTTTTCAACAAGTAACAAATAACTATTAACCATTGACCATTAACTATTAACTCTCCAATATAAAGAGGTAAAGCTTATGTCAGGCATTACCAGGAGTTTTGAACCTCTGTTCACCCCGTTCAATCAATTCATAGACGGGGTTGTTAGTGCGGGTCTCTTGTGGCTTCTTCACTATATATATCTGGGAGGTCAATTAGGTCCGGACTATCAGATAGCATTGCTTTTGGTCTTTTTCCTGATACCCATATTCTTCAACTTTTTCGGAGTATACCGCAGTTGGCGCGGAGTGGGACTGTTCAACGAATTTAAAGTGGTCTGTAGTGCCTGTTTTGTAGTATATCTACTTTTACTTTTGCTGGGCTGGGGTGGCAAAGTGACACACGAATATTCCCGGCTGCTGTTCGGGATGTGGATGCTGGCTTTGCCCCTGGTTTTGATGCTCTATCGTTTTATTTTGCGCAAGTTCTTGCGCACCATGCGCAAACACGGGTATAATTCCCGTACTGCGGTTATAGTGGGGGCTGACGAAATTGGCCAGGACCTGTGTAAGTGGATAAAGCGCAATCGATGGACCGGGATAAGAATTCAGGGTGTATTTGACGACAACGCAACTATTTCAGTAGATGGAATCCCGGTACTGGGGTCTGTAGATGGAGCAGAAGAATATATACGCGAAAACAATCCGGATATGGCCTTTGTTGCTCTGCCCATGAGCAGAGAACAGGAAATCAAGCACACAATCGACAAGCTTTCTGATACCACGACTTCGGTATACATGATTCCGGATATATTCTGCTTCGATCTAATGATTTCCGGAAAAATAGCCTATATGGGCGGAATCCCAGCGATATCCCTGTGGGACAGTCCTTTTTACGGTTTGTCTTCTTTGCTAAAGGCTATATCCGACTTTTTCCTTGCTTCCGTCATACTCCTAATCATATCTCCGATTATGCTTGTTATATCCGTATTGATCAAGCTGGATTCCAAGGGGCCGGTGCTGTTCAGCCAGTGGCGCTACGGCCTGAATGGACAGTCCATAAGGGTTTATAAGTTCCGGACCATGAAGGTGTGCCAGGATGGATTCGATTTCGTGCAACAGGCGCGCAAGGAGGACCCCAGGATAACCAGAATAGGCAAGATACTCCGCAGGACCTCCCTGGACGA
>CAJXKR010000032.1 GCA_913055815.1 uncultured Desulfohalobiaceae bacterium
ACTCACCCATCTACATCAAAGCTGCAAAATTTTGAAATCCTCATGTATTAATATACACTGCGGTTTCAAAATTTTTTGCTCCTTGTATATGGACAACTTTACGTTCAATCACAGTTTTCGGTCAAACACTAATTAATTTATACTATTTTGAGTTTCTCTTCCAGCTCAGAATCCGGGGCAACCCTCAAACTCTCCTGTACCGCATCAACCCTGACCTGTCCAAGTTCTGCTCCTTTCAAGGGGCGAATGTCCTTTACCAGTGCCAACATGATCCTGGCCTTGTCATCCATGGACTGATAACTGGATAGTGCAGCCAGGCTCGCTGCCTCCAGGATACTGCTCCTGGGAACCTGTTGAGCTGAAAAATCCCTGCGCAAAATCACATGCGCACCAGGGCCATCCTGGGCATGAAACCAGAAGTCAAAAGGTTTTGCTGCCTGGCTCAACAACTTGTGATTGGATTTCTTATTCTTGCCTCGCAGTATAGTAAACCCGTCACTGCTTTTAAAATAATGTACCTGTAAGCCTTTGAACCGTCTGTGAGTATTGGATACAGGATCTTTTCGTTTGTTATCCCTAAATTGAAGGCCTTTTCCATCAGACCCGACATGATTTTGATCTGCATTCAACTCTTGGTGCAGGGTATTTTTCCTTTCTCTAACCGCCTGCAGTCCCCTGCGGCCTTTTTGTGCCTTTTGGAATAATTGTTCCATATTCTGGTGTATAGTAAGTCCCGGATCCAAGTCCAGGTGCCTGCTAACACCGTTATGATCTATGATCTCCAGATTACTGGTCTTTTCCCTGGGATCGAACTTATACATATGATTACGTATCAATTCCGCATCCTCCTGCAGGGATTCCATACCCTCCAATCTTTGCTCATCCTGCTCCAGTTTTGCAAGGTTACGCCGTATCTTTTTAAAACGCCTCTTATTCTCGGAATCAACTTGACTCAAGCTCCTTATATGGCGATTCAACAAGTTCCACCCGTATTTTTCCGCTGCCTGAATTGCGGAATCGAATTTTTCCAAACTGTAATCACCGGAAATATTTTCAGGCAAAGGCCAGGGCAGCAAACTATAAACCCGGGATTCACTACTGTACAAGTAATATTCCTGCGGAGTATCGTTTTGCAGAAACTTTAACAAGGCGTGTGAATTCTGCCTGGGCTGGGAATAAACAGTCTTTCTGAGTAGAGGTGAAATCTGGGGGTAAAATTTATAGATCTCCTCGTTATCGAGGATCTCTTGTAATGAAGGCCACTGAGGAGAAAGGGAGGATTGCCCGGGCAATCCTTCTACTAGACTGAGGCCATTTTTTAGGTCCATCAAAATCCATTTGGGTTCCTCGGTGGATAATTTAAGCGCCAGTTGTCTATTTTGCCAAAACAACTCCTGATCCACTATCTTTTTATTAACTACATGTTTCCTCCACCACTGCACTTCCCCCTGGGGTTTATCCGGATTGTCAGGCTTGGAATCGGAATAAAACAAAGCCTCTCTCTTGCCACCGGGCATAAAAAGCAAATACGCCCTTGCACCCAGTTTAAAATTCCATACTCCATCACAAGGCTTAAATATCTTTTCAATCCTGCGACCTTTTAATCTGGGCCCCAACTCATGCACCAAGAAACGAAAAAAATTCGCTTCCATAATCAATTTATTCCATTATTGCCGTAATTTTTCTTCTTCTTCCTGCTTGCTCTTGCACTGAATACACAGGGTAGTAACCGGCCTGGCCTTCAATCTGGGTATACTTATTTCTTCGCCGCAGGATTCGCAAATCCCGTAGGTACCATCTTCAATACGTTCCTGGGCTTCCTTGATTTTTGTTATCAGCTTCCGATCTCGGTCCCTCAATCTCAAGGTAAAAAATTGTTCCGACTCTTGAGAGGCACGGTCAGCAGGATCGGCGTAAGTTTGATTGGATCCGGACAAATCTTCAATCGTATTTTGACCTTTTTCCTGAATCTCATTCAACATGTTCTCCAATAAATTCCTGAAATACTGCAAATCCTCTTGTTCCATAACCTAATTCCTCCTTGACTCTTCTGCCCATCGATTCACCACTGGTGCAAATATGTCTTATTACACATTGTTAGCAAAGCAATAATTCCTGATCCAAACCTAGACAGGTAAAGACCGAAATTCGAGGCAGTAATTACACCTCCTGAAAATTCCTGTTTGGTTAAATTAACATCTAACAAAGCAACTTTATTTACTGGGCAAAATATAGAAGAAATAATTGTACTTTAATTTTACTATGAATACAAGGGTAATATCTGGGTATTTAACAATAAATTTGTTGAAATCTATAGAACATCACTACGCAATAAAATCTAATCTGGTGTGATTCCGATAATCTCAACAACACCCCCCCCTAAAAGTAGATTGCCCGGCTTTAACTATAACAGCTCGAATTTTAATACAAAAAAAATAACCGGGGATTTTATACAAAAAATGGTTGACAAATCCCTCAAGTTTACTTAAATATTTTTTTGTTAACGCGGGAATAACTCAGTGGTAGAGTGCAACCTTGCCAAGGTTGAAGTCGCGGGTTCGAATCCCGTTTCCCGCTCCATTCCAGAACTCTACAGGCGGCATCGCCAAGCGGTAAGGCAGAGGTCTGCAAAACCTCCATTCTCCGGTTCGAATCCGGATGCCGCCTCCAGAAATATTAAAAAGCCAAACTAGGTTTGGCTTTTTTTTTGTAGAGAAATAATTTTAACCCAGGCTAAAACAAATAAATTTTGATTGCATCAGGTTCAAACTTATGACTAATTCCACCCTAACCAATTTCTCCACCGATTCATCCTTGCAGGAACTACTTGATTACGCAGAGTCCAAATACCAAACCAGATTCGAGTCACTCAAGGTGGGCGAAAATAGACTGGAATTATTGCAATTCCAAGACATGGAAAAATATATCGAGGAACTGGATTCCAGGACCGCTAATAATGAAAGGATTGAATTGCCTTTCTGGGCCAAGATATGGCCTACCTCCATTTTGCTCAGTTACTACCTGCACAATCTGGATATTCCCCTGGACAACCATTTATTGGAAATAGGTGCAGGAATCGGCATTTGTGGTCTGTTTGCAGCAAAATTGGGATACAATGTCACTATCTCGGATATAAACGAAGATGCTTTGCTTTTCACCCAAATCAACATATTAAAGAACAATCTCCAGGACAGGGCAAAAATAGAAAAAATCGACTTCACCCAAGACAGTACCAACGAAAAATACAAAACTATCCTGGGCTCGGAGGCCTTGTACAGGGAGGACACCTACAGGCCCTTGATTAAATTTTTCCTGAACAACTTGCAAGCAGCTCCGGATTCAGAAATAATACTGGCCAATCACTTCAAAATCAAGGCCAAGAAATTCTTCAAGCTAGCGGAACAGGAATTCAACATAGAACAAAAAACCATCGGCTTCAAGGAAAGCTCAGAAGATTCCGCTGATAACGACCAAGAATCGGAAAAACACCTTTGCAAAATATTCAGAATGCGTCCCAAAAAATATGTTAAAACTGAATAAATGTCCCAAGAACTATACTGCGGACCTGGACAAAGCCACTTCACCCGGGGATACGGTGGAACATGTAAAGAAAAGCCTGAGCAGCCGGGGAAGAGACATCCTGCAAGACTTGGAGCGAATTGACACCGGGCGTTTGAATATTCCGGTCTACATATCCCGCGTGGGCTCCTATGCACAAAGTGTGATGCCCACCGGAAAACAAATGGGTAAAGGCTCATCCCCGGACCAGGCCAGGGCATCGGCTATAATGGAGTTGGTGGAACGCTACAGTTTGTTCTCATTTCAAAACAAGCAGGAAAATTTTATTTCCCTTACCTGGACAGAAGCAGAAGCAAAGTTCCCAAATGATCTAATACCCATAAATGAAATAATATATTCGGTTGGAGAGGATATTTCCCCGGAAGATGCCCAAACGGTTATGGATCTGATAAAATGGGACTTTTGTCCTGCCTTGCATCTGCAGGGAAACAGGGAATACCACCTCCCTTTGAACTGGTTCAAAAAACTGAACGAATTCAACGGTTCTTCTGCAGGTAATACTTTTGAGGAATCCATTTTACAGGGCGGATGCGAATTAATTGAAAGACATGTTTGCGCCATTATTGACAGGGAAGAACCCCTGCTTCCCACAATCGATCCGGACAGCTTCCAAGATCCCACTCTGATTGAACTGTATCAAACTTTTTGCAAAAACAATATAGAAATATGGCTCAAGGACTTCACTTTAAATATGGGAATCCCTACTGTAGGTGCACTTGCCTTTGACAAGTCCACCTTTCCCCATTTAAGCGAAATAGTCTTTACTGCGGGCACTGCAACTTCTCCGGAAAAGGCAGCTGTACGGGCACTGACAGAAACAGCCCAACTGGCAGGAGATTTTGAAACCGGAAGCAGCTACGACCCTTCGGGACTCCGAAAATTCAATCTGATTGAAGACACCAACTGGTTGAGGCAGGGAGAGACCGTTTCCATAAACAACCTCCCTGATATTAGCGACAACGATCTTTTTCACGAATTGAAGGGACTAACCGCGGAATTGGATTTTCGGGGATACCAGTTTTACACTGTAAACACTACTAATCCGGAACTCCAAGTTCCGGCAAACTACAATATAATTCCCGGTTTCCTGTTCAGGGAACGAACTCCCTTCGCATCCCTGGGATTGTTTGTGGGCCGTATACTGGCGGAAGAATACCCGGTGGAAAAGGCATCCGGGAAATTGGATATCCTGGAACAAATCTATCCCGGTAAGTATTTTATTCCCTTCTTCAGGGGCCTAATCGAACTAAGAAAAGGAAACCCGGAACAGGCAGACAAACAATTCAGACAATCCGAGCCCATGCAACCGAGCAGGGAAGAACAATCCCTGGTTGCCTTCTATCAGGCTTATGCCAACACTCAAACCGAAAGTTGGGAAAAAGCACTGGACAATCTTGACAGGGCGATCTCCTTATCCAGTGACAACCATGCCTACTACAATCTACGGGGAGTTGCCAATTTTAAATTGCAAGAATTTTACAAGGCTGCCAGTGACTTTGAAAGTGCCTTGAATATAGATATGGGCTCGGCAACCGACCTGGCCAACTTGGGGCTTTGCCACAAATTCATGGACAATCCGGAAAAAGCGCGCGAACTATTGAATAAAAGTTTGGAGTTGGATCCTTCTTTGGATTTCATAAGAAGACACTTAAAAGAACTTGAAGAATTCCAATAAAATATACAAAACAGGTTCTTTTTGCTTGACCCTAAAAAAAATCGATTTATATAGATATTAATATTGAGCAATATTTCCACGGCCTTTTTGCTTCCAGAATTCAACTTACTGTATATATATAATTTTTTACTCCTTACAAATATAAAATTCTGGCAATCTTGACCTACTGGATCAAGAATATCGAAAATAAAATCAAAGAATTGATAAAACATCAAACATTAAACCTTAAATTCTTATTTGATTTTCAAAGCTAAAACTGGCTTGGAAGGTTAACTTACTGATAACAATTATTTTTTTATTGAGGACACAATTACCGTGGCAATATTTCACTTTCTCTTGACAAATATATTTTACAACATTTATAAGAATTACGTTTCGATCATAAAAAAACTTAGAACAGAGTAAATGAACTTGTGGCATTCAGAAGAATTGAAGCATTTAAAAAAATGGAAATCAAGAAATTTGAATTTGCAATAAAGTAGAAAAATTGATAGTAAGAGTTTTATTTCTTAAATTGGAACCTTGTTTAGTTATGGATGTGTAGGCAATCAATAACTATACAAAAAGCAAAATTGCATAATAATTAACAGCAAAAAAAGTGTTTATTTTTAATTTAAACACGGCTTAAGGAGGTAAACAAATGCCAACAGTTGAATTTAAAGGAAAGAACTTTGAAGTTGACGAAGACGGATTTTTGCAGAATTACGAGGACTGGACCGAAGAATGGGTTGAATATGTTAAGGATTTCGAAGGAATTAGCGAGCTTACAGACGAACACTGGAAAGTAATCAATTTCTTGCAGGACTACTATAACAAGAATGGCATTGCTCCCATGGTTAGGATTCTGTCCAAGGTTACAGGATACAAGTTGAAAAAGATCTATGAGCTCTTCCCATCCGGACCCGGAAAAGGCGCATGTAAAATGGCCGGACTACCTAAACCCACCGGTTGTGTCTAACTTTTTCTTCAAATCAAGACAGAAAAAGGGCAGATCTGATCTGCCCTTTTTCTTAATCTTATTTAGCACTTGATTGATTCAGTTGAATACTATTGAATAAACAGGGAATAGGCGGTATTGACAGAAGCAACTTCCAATTCCTAAAACTTCTGTCAAAAAGTAGCTAGCAAGCACTTGAATGTATTATCACTCCAAAACCAATTCCTTTATTGCGCCCAAGTAATCTTACATGGATCTTACACAAGCAATACAAGACCTCAAGCAACTTCCCGGTTTTACTGAAAATGTCGGGATGATGCTGATACACAACGGCGTGGTACGCGGCACCTCGCGCAACGATTCTTCCAGGGTAACAAAACTGGAAGTTGCCCCGGACCGGGGGAAAATCCAATCAATCCAGGAAGAATTCGAAGCAAAACAAGGGATTTTCAAAATCCTTATCGAAGCAAAACAAGGAGTCTTCACCCCTGGGGAAGATCTGTTGTATATCGTAGTAGCCGGGGATATCCGGGAAAATATAAGCCCTGTCCTTAATCAGGTCTTGAACCGGGTAAAAACCGAAGCCATACACAAGAAAGAATACAGCTAACTCCCTGTTCACAAGTTCAAATACTCCGGATTCAACCTGGATAGCACATATTCGCGAATCCTTTGAGCCTCCTCTTGTTTTCCCCTCTTTACGCACCCCTGCATGTAGACCTTTAATTTGGCGTTTAATTCGTTGAAAACCATAGAATACCGTTCCCTGGACAAATCAAAATCTGCGAGCAATTTACAGAGACTGTATATGCGGTACAAGTCCAAGCCGATAATCTTTCTGGAAAGCTGGTCCGGATGTCCCCCGTATTTGTACACCAACTCCCCAGGAACATGACCCACTGGATAAAAAAGGCTGCATCTCAGCCAGAGATCGTAATCTTCGCAAGCGGGCAACTCCGGATCAAAAGGCCCCACCTTTTCCCAGCAACTCCTGGAAAACATTACACAAGACGGGCTTACCAAACAAAGCTCCAAGCTAGGTGCAAATATCCAACCCGCCCTTTTGGCATGCCTTATTTTCGGATTCACCCTTTTCCCTCTCCTTATCCAGGTTTCACCGGTTTGAGCGATCTCCCAGCCCCCTTTCAGCATAAAACCTATTTGTTTCTGCAGCTTGTCCTCCTTCCACACATCGTCAGAATCCAAGAGAGCGATAAATTCCCCTCTGGCATAATTGATACCCAAATTGCGAGCACTGGAGACTCCTTGGTTTTCCTGTTTTAGCAAAACCACCCTGGGATCGTTCAGACCGGATACATCCGCAGAGGTACCGTCTGTAGAACCGTCGTCAACCAATATAACTTCCAGGTTTGTATAAGTCTGCCTGAGCACGGAATTAACCGCCCGGAGAGCACTTTCACTGCGATTGTAAGAAGGTATGACTACGGATATAAAACTCATAAGATCGTCATAATTCCAGAAATACATATTTTCTTGTTTGCAAAAAATAAAACAAACAACTATAGTGTACGCAATTTGCACAGAGGGCTACCCGGCCGCATTTAGGAGTTCTAAGCTACAGCTTTGCCTGATTTTTAACGTAATATCAAAAACTGACCCTAAAAACCCGGATCTTGAATATGTCTAAACATGAAAAGTGCCGCATGCTGGCCGAAGAAATAGGCTCACTCCTTTCCCAGGGGATAACTCTGGCCCCGGAGACAATGCAATACATAGAATCCACATTCGGAGTAAGCACCCCCGAAGGATTGTCGAACTTGCTTCAAGGGCAGGATGACACCGAAAAAGAATCTGTCCTGCAACTGATCTTTTTTCCAAGCAGGGAAACCAGAGAAATGCTCGAGCCCACCCTGGAAAGGGAAGATTTCACAAGCAGTGATACCCAGGAAATTGCATCGATCGTAACCAGTACAACCCCGGTTGTTTCATTATATCATCCCATTTGCAGCGAAAAAATCGGAATCGACCTGGAATTCGGATATGCAGCCGGATTTGTTTCCAGATTGTATATCCAGAGGAAACTCCCCCAGTATATAACAAATATAATTGACAACAACTTCTCTTCCGAATTCGCAACTAGCTTCAAGGTAGGTTTAAGATGCGCCAAATTCGAACAAGACACCACCAATCTGGAACTTTTGGAAACAGTGTTTAACAGACTGGATTTGGAAAAATTGCCCTGGAAGCTGTTCAACTATATTTTGACCCTGCTGGAGGAATCAAAGTCAAATGAAGATTTGTGGCAGTTTTTTAAACGCAAGAAAATATTTATCAAACAACACCTGGAAAAGGCGAAATACATAGAGGAACAAGTCTCTTCCCAACCCATGGAACTGCTAATGATGCAGGGAATCAACACCTTGAGCACTTCCTCCTCTGAATTGAGTGACCAACTCCACATGCTGGAGGATATTTGCCTGCAAACCTTCGGGGCGATCCCGGGCGGGGACAATTTCCAGCCGGTTCAAATGGAAAAGGATAATTTGTACCAAGATCTGGATGGATTCATGGGCCCGGACTTGCCGTGAATAGCTTTCCCAAACCCGCTAGAGCCATTGAATAATATCACCATGCGATTTCCTCCCTGTTTTCGTACAACAAAGATTCCACACCCTCGGGCAGCAAATATTTCAGGCTCCTACCCCTACTCCACTTGGACCGAACCAGGGTACTGCTTATTTCCAACCTGGGTATTTCCAGATACAGTATTCTGGTAGCATCAAAAACAGTCCACCCGGTCCCATTATTGTCCCGACAGAACTCTTCCGGGAAATTATCCTGCAGCAATTCCTGGATTTGCTCTTTTTCCAGACCCAGCCTTCCCACAACAATAAAATTTGTCAGATCGAACAATTTGAGCCAATTCTGCCAATGCGGCAAGGTCAAAAAATCATTGCAACCCAGGATAAAGAAAATTTTTCTCCCGGGTTCCAGGCTTCTATATTCCTGTAAGGTATCCACTGTATAGGAAGGGGCATTCCGCTTGCCTTCCAGATCGCTCACCTCCAGTCCCGGAACCCCGGATACCGCTTGTCTGAGCATCCTGTATCTGAGATCAAAAGGCAAGAGGAAATCGGAGCTTTTATGCGGCGGATAGAGGGCGGGTACAAAGTCCACCCTGCCCAGTCCCATCTCCTCCAGGGCCTCCAGGGCCAACCTCAAATGACCGTTGTGAACAGGATTGAAACTTCCACCTAATATTCCGATTGACATAACTTAACTCGCCCGGATTTGACCGTCTCCGAACAGGATAAACTTGGTGCTGGTTAGCTCCTTTATCCCCATGGGTCCGTAGGAATGCAACTTGGAGGTACTTATCCCTATTTCAGCTCCCAATCCCAATTGACCGCCGTCGTTGAAGCGTGTGGAAGCGTTTACCAATACCAGGGAAGAGTCCACTTCCCTGAGAAACTGCATGGCATTGGAATGATCCCGGGTCAAAATAGCCTCGGTATGATTGGACCCGTACTGTTTTATATGTTCCTGGGCATCCTGCAGGGAACTTACCACTCTGACCGCCAGGACCAGATCCAGGAACTCGTAACCGAAATCATTATCTTCCGCCTTATCTGCATAATCCGACAATAGCGGGTAGGAACCGGAATCCGCCTTGAACAGCACACCTTCCTTGCCCAACCTTTCACCCACCCGGGGCAATAACCTGTCTGCCACGGATTGGTGCACCAACAAGCATTCAACCGCGTTACAGACACCCGGTTTTTGTACTTTTGCGTTGTGAATTATCTCCACAGCCCCTTCAAGATCGGCATTCTCGTCAACATAGATGTGGCAGACACCTTTGTAATGCTTTAACACCGGCATAGAGGCCTCTTCCACCACTGCCTTTATCAGTCCTTCCCCTCCCCTGGGAATTACTACATCAATATATTCGTCCAGGTGCAGCATTTCCTTAACTGCCTCCCTATCCGTGGTGGGAACGAGCTGCACCGCTTCCCTGGGCAGGCCCACCTGGCCAAGTGCCCTGGAAAAGATGTCAGCCAAGATTTGATTAGTATTAAAGGATTCTGAACCACCCCTCAGGATCAGGGCATTTCCGGCCTGAATGCACATGATTCCCGCATCAATGGTCACATTGGGCCTGGATTCATAGATCATGGCCACCACGCCCAGGGGGATCCTCATTTTTCCCACCAACATCCCGTTGGGCCTTTTTTCCATGCTTTCAATATTCCCGACAGGATCTGCCATATTGCTGACTTCCCTGCAAGCAGCAGCCATTTCTCCTATCCCCTTCTCAGTCATATGCAAGCGCTGGGTTTTGGCCTTGTCCAGCCCCATTTCCTCGGCTGCCCGCAAGTCCTTTGCATTGGCCTGCAAAATAACACCCTGCTCCTGCTCCAGCATATCCGCCAACCTGTTGAGTGCCTTGGATTTCTGATCCCCGGAGGCATTGGCGATCTTTGTGGAGGCCTCCTTACCCTGCACAGCCATATCATATATTTGTTCCTGGATTCCCATTTTCAAACACCTCCTGCAAATTTTATTGTATTTCCGGATGGGAACAATTTAGATCAGATACTTAACACGAAAGGTATTCTTGTGCAACAACAGGGACGTATTTGCCAACTCCACGTCGCAAGCATCGGCTAACACCTAAGAAAAAGGACACTTCATACCAGATACCACTGCAAAAAGTAGCTTTAGCTATTAAATTTTGAAACATGCTAATTATAACGCTTTGATTTTTCTTAAAACTTTGGCAATCTCGGCTACGAAGTAGCGAGAAAACTATAAAACTGCCTGCAAAATACCTTTTGCAGGTGCGCCATACAATTTCCTTTGTGAAAATATAAACAGTCTTTTTTTTTACTTTGACCTTTTCCGGGTTATGGGTTAGGTTCGTCTTCGAGTTTTGTATAGAACTCGCATAGTTTGGCTTCTTGTTTTCAACTTGTCAAAGCAATTTATCTCCGGGGAGGACTTAATATGAATGAAGAATCCAAAAGCGCATTTGGACGTATAGAAGAAGAAATGAATGAAGAGATTCATCCGTTATACAGGAAATTAAGGGAAAACCTCAGAGAAATAGGTATTGTCCTGGGTGCCATTATCCTGATAGCTGCTTCTATAACTGGATATAAATATTACCAGCAGCACACCATCAAGAGCACCCAACAGGAATTTGAAAAAATCCTCACCAGCACACAGGGCAAAAACACCGTACAAAAGCTGGACAACCTCCTCTCCACTGCTCCTTCCGCATTGAAACAACCCATACTTATGGAGGCCTGCAAGAGAAGCATGAATCAGGAAATGTATTCCCGGGCAGCTGGTTACTGGACTCAACTCTTTGAAACCACATCCGATCCCAATATCGAGGTGATAGCAAAACTGGGTAAAGCCAAGTCCCTGAGACTGCAGGACAAGAACCAAGAGGCAATGCAAGTCCTCCAGGATTTAACCGGGGAGGCACCCAAGGCATTCAAAAAAAACATAAATTTCGAACTCGCAGTGGTAGCGGAAAAGCAAGAAGACTGGCAAAAAGCACTTTCCGCTTACCAAAACCTGCTTGCCAACTCCGAGTTAGGAGGCAAAAGACAACAATATATTCATTACAAGGTATCCAAAATAAAACAAAAGCTGAACTCTAAAAAATCTTAAAAGAGACTGCATTATGCTCCCCAAACTCCTATCAGATAATACCAGTGAAAAACATCTGCTTTTGGGAAACGAAGCAATTGTGCGCGGGGCCCTGGAAGCAGGAGTTGGCTTTATAAGCTGCTATCCGGGCACCCCTTCTTCCGAGGTGCCGGATACCTTTTATTCATTATCCCCATACGGTAATTTTCAATTCCAATACTCGGTAAACGAGAAAGTTGCCCTGGAAGTGGGCGGCGGAGCTTCCCTGGGAGGTACTCCCGCCCTGGTCACCCTGAAGCACGTGGGCCTAAACGTTGCAGCGGATCCGTTGATGAGCATCTGCTATGTTGGTACACCCGGGGGGCTGGTAATATTGAATGCCGATGATCCGGGAGCACACTCCAGCCAGAACGAACAAGACAATCGCTTTTACTGCAGACAGGGCGGGATCCCCTGTTTTGAACCTGCCACAGCCCAGGAAGCAAAAGACATGATGCTGGAAGCTTTCCGGATTTCCATAAAGCACGAACATCCTGTTATGCTAAGGACAACCACCCGACTGAACCATCTGCGTCAACCGGTTGTGTTCGGACCCTTTCAGGAAAAAAAGGACAAAGCAATATTTAACAAGAATCCCCAGAGATACGTCTTGATTCCCGCAGTAGCCAGGAACCGGCACCCCGTGCTCTTGGAGAACCTCACCAAGCTGCAGGAGGAAGCGGAACAATCCGCCTGGAACAAGACTTGGGGCAGCGGGGAAACTGGAATAGTATGCTCCGGTATCGCACGTTCCTATCTAACTGACGTGCTGCTGGAAGAGGGCTGGTCAGACAAGTTCTCGGTACTGGAACTCGGAGTAACCCATCCCTTGCCGGAAAATACCGTGTCTAATTTTATGCAAAAATACAACCGGATCGTAGTCTTGGAAGAACTGGAACCTGTCCTGGAAAACGAAATCCGGAGCCTGGGGCAAAAACAAGGGCTTAACACGGAAGTATTGGGCAAGGAAAGAATGTTTCCCAGAACAGGCGAATACTCCACAAAGATGATTCGGGACCAATTGGGAGCTCTTCTGGATTCTGACTACCGGCCCCAAGGCTTTTGCCATCAAGAGGAAAACCTCCCCCAGAGACCTCCCAACTTGTGCCCCGGCTGTTCCCACCGGGCAGTATTTTACGCGGTACGCAAGGTTTTCGGGGATGATGCAATCTACTCCACTGACATAGGGTGTTATACCCTGGGAATACTTCCTCCGCTCCAGGCGGCGGACTTCTTGTTCTGCATGGGTTCCTCCATCTCCGGGGGATCGGGTATGGCTGCCGCCTCGGACAGGCAAGTAATCGCCTATATCGGAGATTCCACTTTCTTCCACTCCGGAGTAACCGGACTAATCAATGCAGTATACAACAGGCACAATCTCATAGTTATAATCCTGGACAACAAGACTACTGCAATGACCGGACACCAGCCCCATCCGGGAGTGGATCAGACCGTGCACGGCAGCAACGATTCCAGGGTGGACATAGAACAACTCGTCCGCGGTTGTGGAGTGGAATACGTCAGAAAGATCAAACCCTTCAAGCATCAATCCACACTGGACGTATTAAACGAAGCCAGGGAACTCTCCGGGGTAAGGGTGATCATAGCGGAAGAACCCTGTGTCTTGTTTGCCAGGAGGGCACTGGGCAAAAAACAAAACGTGGTCGCCTACGTTGCTGAAGACCATCCTTCAGTGAGGCAAGCCCTGGAGGAAATTGCCTGCCCGGCTTTCTACATGCAAGACGAGCAGGTCAGGATCGACGAAAATCAATGCACCGGATGCATGCTCTGTGTACAAGTGTGCGATTACATAAAGACCAAAAAGAGGAACTGATATGAAAAAGTCCAGAATCCTGTTCGCAGGTGTAGGTGGTCAGGGCACCCTTACCGCAACCAACTTGCTAGCTCTGCTGGCAGTGGATTTGGATATGCCGGTGGTTACCGGGGAGATACACGGCATGGCCCAACGGGGCGGGATAGTGGAATCCTCGCTTCTTTTGGGCGGTTATTCCAGCCCCAAACTCAGTTACGGGGAAGCGGATATACTTCTTGGATTCGAGCCCCTGGAAACCCTCCGGGCGCTGCCGTATTTAAACTCCCAAGGGACCGTGATTAGCAACACGGATCCGCATATCCCGGTGGGAGTCAGCCTGGGGAAAGAGACTTACCCGGAGCTGGAATATATACAGGAAAAAAGCACCGCCTGCACCCCGAACTCCTATTTTCTGCCCTGCATCAGTTTGGGTGAACAAGCAGGAAAGGCCCAGAGCGCCAATGTTGTCCTTTTGGGAAGCCTATGTGCCACAGATAAATCTCCGTTCTCCCTCGAGGACTTGCAAAATGCAATCAAAAATCACTTGTCCTCCAAAATAGCTGAGATAAATCTAAAGGCTAGCGAACTGGGATTCAACTATCTCAACCCATAACAGAATTTAAAGTTCACGGTTCCTGGATCAGGGTAAACCGTGAACTACCACCACTACCAAGTCAATCTCGCACAACGAGAAAGGAAAAACAATTAGCACTACAGTAAAAGTTTTATAAAAATCCACCGAGGTACCTTAGATCTATTATCACTTGCAGGCATGTTGTTTAACCTGATAGACAAAAGCCTCCAACCTGTTCTTGGTATTGGTCTCCCGTTGCCCATCAAAGGCTACAGTAAGCATGGGAATGTCCTTGACCTTCTTTATCCTGTGGAAAAGCGCATCCACTACCCCTCCTGGCATGCAGGTAAACGGGATTACGTTCACCAGGCCGTTCACCGCCTTGTCCATGTAATCCAGGCTCTTTCCCACACTCAGGATCGCCTCCCCTTCAAAACGGGGATGTATATAGGGTTTGGCATCTTTTAACAGATCCTTGACCTTGGGTTCCGGAAGGGAACGCAGCCATCCGTTGCTCTTTTTTTCCATCCTCTTTTCCATCCAGTCCTGAATCACGGTCTGCATCAACATACCCATCCATCTCTTCTTGTCACCTTCAGACCATGCCGCTATCCGCCCGGTATAATTTACGTAATGTATCCACTCGCTAATAGTGGGCAACCAGACTTCCACTCCCAGTTCCTCCAGATTTTGTACAATAAATTCGTTGGCAAAGGGATTGGACCGAACGTAGATCTCTCCCACAATACCCAGGCGGGGCTTTTTCTGATCCGTCTTGCCGGGAAAGTCCCTGAATTTCTGGGAGGCTTCCACTATAATGTCTATAGGGTCCCCGCCTTCTGCCAATCTCTCGCTAACAGCCTGCAGGTAATAATTATAGGTCCGGTTTACCAAGTCCTTGTTCTCTACATAGGGCCTGGTCTCCAGCAGGAACTTTATCAGGAGGTCCACGGCCACCACCCCTTTCCAAGCAAGTTTGTTAAAGTCCTTGCCCAGTACTCCCAGCTCCTCGTAAAGTGTATAGCTCTGATTGGGAGAATAAACCGGCACGTTGTTCATTCCCAGATCGTCCAGGACCAGCCTGTGCAGTTGGTGGTAGAGGCCAAACCTACAGGGTCCCCCTGCGGAAGGCATAAAAAACGCCGATCTGTTGGGATCGAAATCCCGCGCCGTTGCTTTTTTGACAATATCCCCGGTAGTTATCACCGCTGGCAGGCACTCCTTGCCTTTTGTGTACTTGCGTCCCAGATCCAGGCTATATTCATCCGAGTCCGGCATTAATTCCACTGCCACTCCATTATGGGCAAAAGCGGAAGCAAAGGCATGCAAATGATCCGTCATGGGGGGTAGATACAGGACGCTGTCCTTTCTGTATTCAGGCCTGTGGATAACAAAAGGCGGCCTGGAATCCGGGCTGTCCTGCCTATTCTTGATACTGTCCCAGAAGGCCTCCAACCTGGTTACCACACCAGCATCCGCAGTATGCTCGTCTATTTCCAGTTCCAAATAGGGGCGTTCTCCCAGTTCCTGCTCAAAAAAGTGCAAGATAAAGGCATCAGGACCACAGGAAAAATTGGTCAGGTAAACCGGATAGAGATTGGAATATTCCTGTACGAACCTGCCCCCGATTAATATTTTCTGTCCGTAGGTCCAGTACATCTCACTCAGCTCTGTCTTGCTGCTCATCTCTTCCAATGGCAAAAGATCCAAGGGGATGCCCAGGATTCCCATCTTTTGCAACTTCTTGGATATATCCATGTTCAGGCCCGGGTCAAAGGCATTATATGGCCTTCCGATCAACAGGAACATCTTTTGGTCACTGGGGGTGTTTTGCAATATTTCCCTTCCCCTGGCCTGGATCTGCTCTTGAAAGCCGTTTTGGGCCTGCCAGGCACTGGAGATTGCCTTTTTCATCCTGCCCCAGCCAACATTCAGGGAACCAGCAAACTCCTTCCATTCCTTGTCCCTGATTTCCTGGTTTTTTCCCAAGTGAAAGACCGGGGTATAAACCTTACAATTCCTGGACTCGAAATCGAAGGTTGCCCTTATGGTCCAGGGCAGTCCCTGCACATAGGGACAAACCTGGCCAAAACCGTTTTCCTGATCAAATCCCGGAAGGGTACACACCTGGGGCAGGAATATCCGATCCACACCTTTGTGCAATAGATTCTGCACATGTCCGTTAGCCACCTTGATGGGCAAACAGGTCTCGGTGATCATTTTGGAAGATCCCTGAGCAACCAAGTCCTTATTGGTGGAATCGCTGATCACCACCTCGAATCCGAGTTCAGTTAGCAGTTTGCTGAAAAACGGTAGCCATTCCTGGAAATACAACACCCTGGGTATCCCGATCACTGCCTTGTTGCTATCAGCGGGAATTTCAGCCTGATAGCTGCTCCACTGCAACATGGCGCTCTCCCGGTACCTTACCAGGTCCGGGACCTTGTTTTCCGGTTTCACCGCGTCCCTTTCGTAACGTTCACAACGATGCCCGTAGTAAAAGGGTTTGTCTTCATCCTCCATCTTGATCTGTTGTATTTCGCACCTGTTTGTACAACCCTTGCACTCGAAAATCCGGGTGGTATAGTCTTTGTTGTTCAGGTCGAATCCCTTGAAAGCTGTCTGTCCGGTTTGTTCCCTGGAGGCAAGTACAGCAGCGCCGATAGCACCGGTAATTTCGTTGTGTTCCGGCACCTGGATCTCTTTATCCAGCATACTCTCGAATGCGGATACAATTCCCTCGTTATAGGCGGTCCCACCCTGAAAGACTATATTTTCTCCTATCTGCCTTTGTTCAACCACTTTGTTCAAATAATTGGTTACTATGGAATAACAAAGCCCGGCAGCCAGATCCTCCTTGACAGCACCTTTTTGCTGAAAATGCACCAAATCCGATTGCATAAACACAGTACAGCGCTCCCCCATCTTGACCGGGGCACTTGAAGAAAGGGCCAGGTTACCGAAGTCCTTTACATCCAGCCCCAGTCGAACTGACTGCTCTTCCAGAAAGGATCCGGTCCCGGCTGCACAAACCTTATTCATGGCAAAATCTTTTATCACACCGTCCTGCAGGAAAATATACTTGGAATCCTGCCCACCGATCTCGAATATGGTATCCACGCCCGGATTTATATATTCTGCAGCAGTGGCTTGAGCAGTAATCTCGTTACGCACTATATCAGCACCCACGAAATCCCCGCTCAAATACCTGCCCGAGCCGGTGGTACCCACGGCGGCTATCTGCACCTCTTGTTCGAGCTGGCGATATATTTCCTGCATACCAGTCTTAAGGGCTTCCAATGGATTGGCTGAG